>JAZSRU010000140.1:0-42783 GCA_045538635.1 Victivallaceae bacterium | reverse complement strand
TTTTCCCATGTTTTTTCGCCAAAGGTGTTGTCGTCGCTTATATAATCAAAAAGTCCCGATAAAGGACCTTCATCCTCTTTTTTTCCTGCGGCAGAGCCGAATCCAAGCACGGAAACAGGCGTTTCCATGACAAAAGTTCCTGTACCTATCCGTTTTTTCATAATTTTTTCAATTTTTTTCTTCCAATCTGACATTTTCTGCTTGACTTTTGCGTTAATATTGTTATATTAAACTGTTTAATTATGTGGGCGTCGCATTTTGACAGAAATTCCATTTTTTGCAATCTGCGCTTCTCTCCATATAATATAATACAAAAACAAATTTTTTAAATTGATTTTCGAAGATAATTCAAAATTTTTTAAAGGACAGTGGTATTTATGGCTGTAAAAAAAGCAAGCGAAAAAACTGAAGACAAAAAAGTTAAGAAAAACGCAGATGCTTCCGGAAAAAAATCCCCCGAAAAGGAAACCGCAAAAAAAGCACCCGCAACAAAAATGAAAAAAGCTATGACTGTCCGCCGCTCCGTTGCCAAAAACAATGAAGAAGGCAAAGCCGCCGTGTCCGTAAAAAAATCATCTTCTGAACGCAGAAAATCCATTCTCGAAAGCCAGAAAGCCGAAGAGGAAAAAATTGTCGTTCCTCCCACCGTTGCAACTGAAGAGAAAAAAACTGCAAAAAAACCGGCTGCAAAAAAAACTGCTGCAAAAAAAGTTGCCAATACCAGCAAAAAAAACGCAGCTCCTGTTGCCGTTGAAGAAAAAAAAGCCGATGCCGCCAAAACAAAAGCTGCAGTCAAAAAGACTGCCGCCAAAACAAAAACCGCCCCCGTTAAAACAGCAGAACCATCTCCGGCAGACAGCACAGACTCTGATGATGACAATGAAAAAACTCATCCCATCATCGGCCGCAGCGGCGTAGCCATTACTCCCGACAGAGTCAAAAAAGTCCGCCGCAAAAGTTCAGCCGACGGCAGCATCACGGCTCCTATTACCAAAAAAGAAAAAGATTCCGCACGCCGTATCGCTCTCGAATCAAAGGTTGCCCCCGCTTCCAAAAACGATACAATGAAGGTTTACATGGCGGAAATCGCTCAGATATCTCTCGTTTCCCCCCCTGAAGAAGCAGAACTCGCAGATGCCATCCACAACGGCGACAGCGCGATACATGAACAGGCACGCACAACTCTGATCCGCGCCAATCTCCGTCTTGTCGTCAAAATCGCTCACGACTTCAAAGGTCTCGGACTTCCACTGCTTGACCTTATCTCCGAGGGAAATATCGGTCTTATGCGTGCCGTTGAGAAATTCGACCCCTCAAAAGGTGCGAAATTCAGCTCATACGCCGCCTGGTGGATCAAACAGTCAATGCGCCGCGCTCTCGCCAACCAGAGCCGCACGATTCGTATTCCAGTCCAGTCCGCCGGCAAAATCAATAAAATCAAATCCGTCAAAATGAAACTCGCTGAACAGCTGGGACGCGAACCTACCGACAGCGAAATCGCAGAACATCTTGATTTCAGCGAAAGAACCGTTTCCGGTCTGCGTCTGGCAGATTTGCACACATTCAGCCTGCAGGACTCCATCCAGCAGGGCGAAGAAGGCGAATTTCAGGACATCATCCCTGACCGCCACGCTATGACACCGGATCAGATTCTCGGCGATGTCGAATCAGTTCACCGCCTGATCGATTTGCTGACCAAACTCGAAGACAGAGAACGCAAAATCCTCGAAATGCGCTTCGGCCTCGGCGGCTATAAAGCTCTGACTCTCGAAGAAGTCAGCCAGAAAATCGGTAGAACCCGTGAACGCGTCCGCCAGATTCAGAATCAGGCTTTGGCTAAACTCAAAACCCTGCTCGCTGATGAGTCAGGTTTTACAGTAGATTGATTTCCGCAACCGCAAGGTTTCAATATAAACCCTTAAACAATTCGTAAAGGAGGTGAAAAAATTATGGATACTGAAGTTCGTTTGAAAAAAGGCGAGCCTATCGATCGCGCTCTTCGCAAACTCAAAAAGAAGCTCGACAAAGAAGGCACTCTGAAAGAACTCCGCAATCGCCGTCATTACGAAAAGCCCAGCGAAATCAAACGTCGCGAAGCAAAAATGCGTCGTCACAACTGATGAGCGGATATTTTCACAAGACTGCTGCAAATTATTTGCAGCAGTCTTTTTTTGTTTCAGCCCCAAAAGACAATAAACAATGGGATATTTGAGAACTTTAAGAACTTTGGGAATTTTGAGATTTTTGAATCCGCCCTATCTTGACAAATCTGTGATAAAATCACAAAAAAGTGACAATTTTTCACAAACTTACATTGTTTTTTCTGTTTTTTGAGCTATATTATATATATAATCATGATCAACAACAGGGATCCATATGAAAGAACGGCGCAAAGAAATTCGTAAATTCATTGAAGCTCAAGGAGATGTAACTCTTTTGCAGCTTTGTGCCAAGTTTCCGTCCTGGTCAGAAATGACGATCAGACGCGACCTCGAATTCCTCGAAAACGAACATGTTCTCATCCGCACCAAAGGCGGAGCCAGACTTTTAAGCGGCTCTTACGGCTTGAGCGAAGACATCTACTCCGAGCGCGAAAGCAAAAATTACAGTCTTAAACATGAAATCGGCGCCAAAGCTGTTAAATTCGTTGAACCAAACCGCGGTATTTACATCGACGCCGGTACTACTATGATGGCATTCACCCGCGCATTACCGGATTACCGTATCGCCATTATCACATCCGGTCCCAATATCGCACTCGAAATCGCCAAAAGCAAACAGAATCCATCCATTGTCATGCTCGGCGGCACACTTTCATCGCAGACTCTCTCCATTTCAGGCGCAAGTGTCCTCGAACAGCTCAAATCACTCAATATCGATACCGCATTCATGAGTGCAAGCGGATTCTGCGAGAACAGCGGTTTTTCTGTCGGCAATCAGCATGAGGCGGATCTCAAGCACATGGTCATGTCCAAAGCACGCCGTACTATCATGTTGATGGACAGTTCCAAAGTCGGAACGATACTCCCATTCACTTTTGCCAAAGCAGATGATGTGGATATCTTTATCAGCGACTCGGATCTGCCTGAATCCACCAGAGAATTTTTCAACCAACTTAATATAGAAGTCATTTAACCGAAAGGAATCTAACTATGGCAGAAATGGTCTTGATGCCCCAGATGGGCGTGTCAGAAGAAAGTGCCGTCCTCGCTAACTGGATGGTCAAAGAAGGCGACGCAGTCAAAGTCGATCAGGTCCTCTTCGTCCTCGAAACAGGCAAATCAACTTTTGAATGCAAGTCGGAACACAATGGTTTCGTTCTCAAACTTTTCGCCAACGAAGGCGATGAAGTCAATGTCGGCGTCGCCGTCTGCGCTATCGGCGCTCAGGGCGAAAAAGTCGACGCTCCCGCTGCTGCAGCTCCCGCCGCTGCCGAAGCTGCACCCGCTGCAGTTGAAGCCGCACCCGCTGCTCCTGCTGCTGCCCCCGCAGCTCTCCCCGCCGGAGTCAATATGGTCCTGATGCCCCAGATGGGCGTTTCCGAAGAAAGCGCCGTCCTCGCCAACTGGATGGTCAAAGAAGGCGATGAAGTCAAAGTCGATCAGGTCCTCTTCGTTCTCGAAACCGGCAAATCAACTTTTGAATGCAAATCAGAACATAACGGCTTCGTTCTCAAACTTTTCGCCAACGAAGGCGATGAAGTCAATGTCGGTGTTGCTGTTTGTGCTGTAGGCCCCCATGGCGTCAAAATTGATGCTCCCGCTCCTGCTGCTGCAGCTCCCGTTGAAGCTGCACCTGTTGCCGCTGCACCCGTAGCCGCTCCCGCTCCCGCCGCCGCTCCCAAAGCAACCGCAGCCATGGGCGAAGGCAAAGCTTCTCCCCGCGCCAAAAACCTCGCCGCTGAAATGGGCGTAAACGTTTTTGCCGCAACACCCACCGGTCCCAACGGACGCATCATTGAACGCGATGTCCGTACTCTTATGGAATCAGGAATTGTCGAAGTTGCCGCAACTCCCGTTGCTGAAGCTGCTCCCGCTGCCAAAGCTGAAGCCGCTCCCGGTGCCGCTGCTGCCGCTTACGAAGACAAACCCCTCAGCAAAATCCGCAAGGTCATTGCTGAAAATATGCACAAATCTCTCTCCGAAATGGCTCAGCTCACTCTCAACCGCACCTTTGATGCAACCGCTATGATCGAACTCCGCAAGAAGTTCAAAAACTCCAAAGGTTACGGTCTTGAAAACGTTACTCTCAACGATTTCATCCTCTTTGCCGTTTCACGCACTTTGCTCGAATTCCCCGAACTCAATGCTTATTTCATGGGCGACAAAATGCGCTGTTTCAACAATGTCAACCTCGCTGTTGCAGTTGATACTCCCCGCGGTCTGATGGTTCCCGTCATCCCCGCAATGGAAAAACTCAACATCGGTACCATTTCCAATCTGGTCAAAGAAAAAGCCGCTCAGTGCAAAGACGGTTCAATCAATCCGGCTGAACTCTCCGGCGGTTCCTTCACCGTTACCAACCTCGGTTCAATGGGTATCGAAAGCTTCACCCCCGTCATCAATCTGCCCCAGACTGCGATCCTCGGCGTCGGCACTTTCCAGCTCAAACCCCGCGAAAATGCCGATGGTGAAATCGAATTCTATCAGGCAATGGGTCTTTCATTGACTTTCGACCACCGGGCAGTTGACGGCAGCCCCGCCGCCAAGTTCCTCAAGGTTCTCGCAGAACGCCTTGAAAATATCGAACTCACTCTCGCTCTCTAATATTTAACATAAAGGTAAAAGATTATGGTTTATGATCTTCTCATCATCGGCGGCGGCCCCGCCGGTTACCGTGCCGCTGAACGCGCCGGTCATTACAAAATGAACGTTGCTCTCTTTGAGCAGCGTTCTCTCGGCGGTGTCTGCCTCAACGAAGGCTGCATGCCCACCAAAACTTTGCTCTATTCTGCAAAGCTCTATGATTATGCAAACGGTGTTTCCAGCCACTACGGCGTTACATCCGAAAATGCAAAAATCGACCACAAAGCCGTCATCGAACGCAAAAACAAAGTCGTCAAAACTCTCGTCAACGGCGTTGCCATGCAGATGAAACAGGCAAAAGTCAACGTTGTCAAAGCAACCGCAAAAGTCGCAGGCAAAAACCCTGACGGCACTTTCAACGTCGTTGCCAACGGTGAAACTTATGTCGGCAAAAAACTCCTCATCGCTTCCGGTTCAAATGCCGCTGTTCCCCCCATCCCCGGCTTGAAGGAAGCTCTTGCTGCCAATATCGCAATGACCAACCGCGAAATCCTTGACATGACTGAAAATATCAAATCTCTCATCGTCATGGGCGGCGGTGTCATCGGTCTTGAAATGGCTTCATACTTCAATTCTATCGGCGTCAAAGTTACCGTCGTCGAAATGATGGACCGCATCGGCGGCCCCACCGATCTGGATATGACCAAACTCCTCAAGGCTGAATACGAAAAACGCGGCGTCACTTTCATGCTTTCAACAAAAGTTACTGAACTCAAAGGCAACAAAGTCATGATCGAAAACGCCAGCGGCAAATCTGAACTTACCGCCGACAAGATCCTCGTTTCCATCGGCCGCCGTGCCAACAGCGCAGACCTCGGATACGAAACCATCGGTCTTTTCATGGAACGCGGCGCTGTCAAAACTGACGACGAAATGAAAACCAACGTTCCCAATGTCTGGGCCGCCGGTGATATCAACGGTAAATCCATGCTCGCCCATACCGCTTACCGCGAAGCTGAAGTCGCTGTCAACAACATGGTCGGCATCAAGGACAAAATGGTTTACAACGCCATCCCCGCAGTCATTTACACCAACCCCGAAGTTTCAAGCGTCGGCGAAACTGCTGAAACTGCCAAAGCTAAAGGACTCAAAATCAAAGAAGTCAAGCTCCCCATGCAGTTCGCAGGCCGTTATATCGCTGAAAACGACGGCGGCAACGGTATTATGAAACTTATCACCCTTGCTGATTCCGGACGCATCATCGGTGCCAATATGATCGGCAATCCTTCCAGCGAAATCATTTACGGTATGGCTATCGCCATCACCCGCGGTCTCACCTGCAAGGAAATGGGCAAAGTCGTCTTCCCGCATCCCACTGTCGGTGAAGTTTTCCGTGAAGCAATCATCAACGAGATTTAATCTATAATAGAAAGGATTTATCATGCCAAAATCACAATTTATCGATCCGAACGACATCCCCAAAAAGGGTGAACTCAAACTCGGAACCATCAAACTCAACCAGTACAGCAAAACCGTCAAAGAAGAAAAAGCCGCCGGCAACTTCACCAATGCCGACCTCCTCGGCATCTACAATGACATGCAGTACATCCGCGAATTTGAAACCATGCTTTACAGCGTCCGTACCGCCAAACACTACAACGGCGTTGACTACCTCTACACCGGTCCCGCTCACTTGTACACCGGTCAGGAAGCTGCTGCTGTCGGTATGGCTTACTCTCTGACCATGGATGACTACATTTTCGGTTCACACCGCAGCCATGGTGAAGTTCTTGCCAAAGGTTTCAACGCCATCAAGAACCTCCCCGAAAAAGAACTCTATCAGATCATGAAAGATTTCTACGACGGCGCTCTCCTCAATGTCGTTGAAAAAGAAAACAAATCCGGCGATGTCCGCGACCTCGCAACTGACTTCCTCCTCTACGGCTTCATGGCTGAACTCTTCGGCCGCGCCAACGGTTTCACCAAAGGTCTCGGCAACTCCATGCACGTCTTCTTCACCCCCTTCGGCATCTATCCCAACAACGCTATCGTCGGCGGTTCCGGCGGTATCAGCGTCGGTGCTGCCCTCTACAAACGCGTCAACAAGAAACCCGGTATCGTCGTCTGCAACTTCGGTGACGGTTCTCTCGGCCGCGGTCCCGTCTGGGAAGCTATGAACTTCGCTTCTATGGACCAGCTCACCAAACTCTGGGAAGAAGGCTTCAAAGGCGGTCTCCCCGTCATCTTCAACTGCTTCAACAACTCCTATGGTATGGGCGGTCAGACCAACGGTGAAACCATGGCTTACGGTATTGCCGCACGCCTCGGCGCCGGTGTCAATCCCGATATGCTCCACACCGAACGCGTTGACGGATACAATCCCCTCGCAGTTATCGATGCTTTCAAACGCAAACGCGCTATCCTCGAAGCCAACAAAGGTCCGGTCTTCCTCGATACCGTTACCTACCGTTATGTCGGCCACAGTGCCACCGATGCTTCAACCTACCGTACTCCGGAAGAAATCGCAGCATGGCAGGCTCAGGATGCTATCGCAGCATTCCGCAAAGAACTCGTTTCCAACAAGATCAAGAACAACACTTACTTCGATCAGGCTAACGAAGATATCAAGGCCCGCATCACTCGCATCATGAAGCTCGCTATCAACGACGAGATCTCTCCCCGTATCGATCCCGCCAAAGATCCCGATGCAATCCGTCAGTACATGTTCAGCAATGAAAAAGTCGAAAAATTCGACGAGCGCGAACCCGATGTCCTCATGCCCCTGGCTGAAAACTCACGCGTCAAAAAACTTCAGGACAAAATCCGTTTCGGTATCGACAAAGACGGCAAAGCTGTTTCCAAGCTCAAAGTCTTCTCTTTCCGCGACGCTCTCTTTGAAGCTATCATCAACAAGTTCTACACCGATCCCACACTCATCGCTTTCGGCGAAGACAACCGTGACTGGGGTGGTGCATACGGTGTCTATACCGGCTTGACCGAAGCTCTGCCCTACCACCGCTTCTTCAACTCTCCGATTTCAGAAAGCGCAATCGTCGCTGCTGCTGTCGGTTATGCTCTCTGCGGCGGCCGTGCAATTCCTGAACTCATGTACTGCGACTTCCTCGGCTGCGCCGGTGACGAAGTCTTCAACCAGCTCGCAAAATGGCAGTCAATGTCCGCCGGTGCTCTCAAGATGCCCGTCGTCCTCCGCGTTTCTGTCGGTGCAAAATACGGTGCACAGCACTCTCAGGACTGGACAAGCCTCTGCGCTCACATCCCCGGCTTGAAAGTTGTCTTCCCCGCAACTCCCTATGACGCAAAAGGTTT
Organism: Victivallaceae bacterium; assembly: GCA_045538635.1. Taxonomy (GTDB): domain Bacteria; phylum Verrucomicrobiota; class Lentisphaeria; order Victivallales; family Victivallaceae; genus RGIG5270. The sequence goes on along the minus strand of JAZSRU010000140.1, from coordinate 34,711 downwards.
GATGAACGCTGCTCTCAGCGGCACCGACCCCGTCGTCTTCTTTGAAAGCCAGCGCCTCTACGACATGGGCGAAATGTTCCATGAAGGCGGCGTTCCCGCTGAATACTACGAAGTACCCATCGGTGAACCCGACGTCAAACGCGTCGGCAGCGATATCACCATTCTTTCCGTCGGCGCAACCCTCTATCCCGCAATGGATGCAGCAGACCGCCTCGCCAAAGAATTCAACCTCTCTGCCGAAGTCATCGACGCCCGTACTCTCGTTCCCTTCAACTACGAAAAAGTCATCGAATCTGTCAAGAAAACCGGACGCATTGTCCTCGTTTCTGATGCTTGCGAACGCGGTTCTCACCTCAACGACCTCGCCAGCAACATCACCAACTTCTGCTTCGACCACCTCGATGCACCTCCGGCTATCGTCGGCGCTCCCAACAGCATCTCTCCCTGCCCCGAACTCGAGAAGTTCTACTTCCCGCAGCCCAGCTGGATTCTCGATGCTATCAACGAACAGATTCTTCCCTTGCCCAACTACGTTCCCGAAATGAACTACACCGCAATGGAAAAAATCCGCCGCGAAAAACTCGGTATCTAATCAACTATCACGGGAGTACCCTCACCGGGACTCCCGCTTTTGAAGGAAATTATCATGAAAACAAAAGCAGTACGTCTTTACGGAAAAAACGACTTGCGTCTTGAAGAATTTGAATTGCCCGCTCTGCAGGACGATCAGATTCTCGCACGCATCACCTCCGACTCTCTCTGCATGTCCAGCTACAAAGCCGCTATGCAGGGCCCCGATCACAAACGCGTTCCCAATAATGTCGCCGAAAAACCCATCATCCTCGGCCACGAATTCTGCGGTGAAATCCTCGAAGTCGGTTCAAAATGGCAGTCCCAGTTCAAAGCCGGAGACAAATTCGCCATCCAGCCCGCTATCAACTACAAAGGCAGCCTCGAAGCTCCCGGTTACTCTTATCAGTATGTCGGCGGCGGCGCAGTCAACATCATCATCCCCAACGAAGTTATGGAAATGGGTTGCCTGCTCCCCTATAACGGCGATGCTTTCTTCTACGGTTCTCTCTCTGAACCCATGAGCTGCATTGTCGGCGCTTTCCACGCCAACTATCACACCACCAACGGCAGCTATGTCCACAAAATGGGTATCGTCGAAGGCGGTAAAATGGCTATCCTCGCAGGTGTCGGCCCCATGGGTCTCGGCGCTATCGACTACGCCATCCACGCTCCTCTGCGTCCCTCTTTCCTCGTTGTAACCGATATCGATGATGCCCGTCTGGCACGCGCAGAACAGCTCTACTCTGTCGAAGAAGCTGCCAAAAACGGTGTCAAACTCGTTTACCTCAATACTGCCAAAGTCGAAGATGCTGACAAAGCTCTTATGGACCTTACCGGCGGTACCGGTTACGATGACGTTTTCGTCTTCGCCCCCGTCCGTCCCGTTGTCGAACAGGGCGACCGCATCCTCGGCCGCGACGGCTGTCTGAACTTCTTCGCCGGTCCCACCAACCCCGAATTCAAAGCCGAATTCAACTTCTACAACGTCCACTACGGCAGCACCCACATCGTCGGTACTTCCGGCGGCAACACCGATGACATGAAAGAATCCATCGCTATGATGGAAACCGGAAAACTCAACCCCGCAGCCATGATCACTCATGTCGGCGGTATCGACGCAGTCATCGAAACCACTCTCAATCTGCCCAAGATCCCCGGCGGCAAAAAATTGATCTATACCAATATCAATATGCCCCTGACCGCTATCGCTGATTTCGCTGAACTCGGCAAATCCGATAAGCTCTTCGCAGACCTCGCTGAAATCGTCGCCAGACACAACGGTCTCTGGAACGCTGAAGCAGAAAAATATCTCCTCGCTGCAAAAGCATAAGAGCAGATAGTTTTTTTGGGGGGAGCGGAAAAACTTTTTTCTTGATTAAAAGAAAAAAGATTTTTCCGGCCCCCCCAAGCCCCCCTCACCTTTTCAAAAAAGAAAAGAATATTTGAATATATATCTTACAAGCTCTCATTCCCTCCTATTAAATTCAGGCTATGAAATATTTACATCTTTTACTCATTGTATTATTATTCACCATTCTTTGTGGTTGCGCAAACACTTACAATCTTACAGAAGCTCAACAATTAGAAGCAATAAAAAAATATCCTCGTGGTGGTCTTAATATAGAACCAGACGACAATGCTTTTATAACAACAATGAAAATCACGGGCAGAGTTATTATATGCCCTTTAACTTTCGGCATTTCTGAAGTTTTACTTTATCAGGATCGTGAAGAAACTTTTCAAAAATATTATTATGATTCATTTTTAGGCAAACCATGTGCTGTTGCCATTTTAGAATTTGGAGCTCCGGCAAAAATAACTACTGACGGAAACAATGGCAAAATATATGTCTGGGAAAAAATATATACTACTGGCGGATATAGGGACACTCCTGTAGTATATCACAAAAATATAAAAGAATTCTATTACTCCAGTAACGATAAATGTTATCTCTGGCGAATAAAAAATGAATAATAAAAAATTAATGTATCTTAATATTTATTGAACATGCACTGCGGCATTCTCGTAGTAATAATAAGGCGGTTATCGCCGCGAAGGGGGATATCCATCCCCTTTTTGTAACGCTGGCGCGAATGTCAATCTCCGTTTTGTACTGCGATTGCGAGTAAGTGCCGGGCAGATAGCGAGTCCGTTGAGTAGCGAGCCGCCTTAAGCGGCAAAGTATAAGCCGGAGTGGAACGCAGGCGCCGTAACGCTGCATCGGGCAAAGCATTACGAAAAGATTTGAGTGCAGAAAAGTTTTCTTTGATACTTTCTTTGACGCCAAGAAAGTATAATGAGAAGCTTGAGAGAATTGAGATTTTTGAGAAAAAAATACAGTTGCAGTGCAGTCACGGACAATCTCCCAAAACTCCCACTTTGCGCGCCGCCATGTTATACATAAGAATTGATAAATGTTATATGCAGTTCAGCGGCAACGCCGGAATCTTCAAGTTTTTTGGCAAGAACTTTGCGTATTTCCTCTTCTTGATTGAGATATTTGCGCGGAGTCAGCAGATGAAAATAAAAATGATAAACGCCATTTTCTCTGGACATTTTGAAATCGTACAATTTGAAAAGGTCATCCATTGCAACAAAAATATTTTCCAGTTTAACGCGCCACTCCTTGACTTCCGGCTGGTTTGTATTAAAAGGATCGCAATGCAGAACAAGGGTTATCGGCAGATGCTGCGACAGATTTATTTCCGCCTGTTCCAGAATATCGTGAGCCTCAATACTGCTCAAATTTTCCGAAAGTTCTGCATGAGCAGTTGCAAAATAGCAATCGTGTCCATAGCTGTGCAGAATTATATCATGCACGCCGTGAATGGCTGGATCAGCGAGCAGAATCTCTTTCATTTTTTCGACGATTTCACCATCAGGACAGCCGCCGATCAACGGATTGACAGTTTCAATCACCAAGCCGATACCGCCGCGCAGAATTATACATGCCACGATCAATGTCGCCCATCCGTCAAGCTGCCACCCCCACAGATAACTGCAAATTATCGACAGAAAAACGACTCCGGTCCCCAGAATATCACTCAAACTGTCAAATGCAGCTCCCTGAAGTGAAAGTGAATCAATTTTTTTGCCGACATGACGGAAGTAGAAAAACAATCCAAGTTTCATCAATATCGTAAGCACAATGAATCCCCCCTGAACGAAACTGATTTCAACTGCCGACGGAGAAATTATTTTCTCTATCGCACTTTTGCCGAAATCCAGACCGATCGCGGTAACGATAACCGCCACGATCAACGCAGTTACATCCTCCATTCTGCCATGCCCGAAAGGATGTTCATCATCTGCAGGTTTCGATGAAATGTTGAATCCGAGGAAAGAAACTCCTGCACTTGCAGCATCGGTAAGGTTGTTTACCGCGTCTGCGACCAGCGCGACACTTTTTGCTGTAACACCGATAATTATCTTAATAACGAAAAGAATCAGATTGACAAAAATTCCAACGATCGAAGCCTTTTTGCCCTGTTTCAAACGGTTTGAAAAATCTTTTTCAACTGCATTTTCCATTTCAAGCCTCCACTAAAACCACCGCAGAAGCAAAAATTCCCTCTTCACGACCGCAGAATCCGAGTTTTTCAGTAGTTGTTCCCTTAACCGATATCTGATTGACGGAACATTGCAGAACATTGGCAATATTCTCACGCATTTTCTGTGTAAACGGAGCAATTTTGGGTTTTTGAGCGACAACTGTGATATCTGCATTAACGAATTTCACATTGCGGAACTGTTCGGATTCAACAATTTTTGCCAGCAGTTTCAAACTGTCAGCATCCTTGAATGTCATGTCGCTGTCTGGAAAAATTTTACCGATATCGCCAAGTGCCAATGCTCCCAGCAATGCATCCATCAATGCATGTACAAGCACATCCGCATCACTATGCCCCGCCAAACCTCTGTCAAACGGTATTTCAACGCCGCCGAGAATCAGTTTTCGCCCGGCTTCAAAGGCATGAACATCCATGCCCTGCCCTATTCTTATCATAATAATTCTCCATTTTGCAAAATTTTTCTTGAAAAATATGCTATTGGGATATACATTATCACAAAGCAAAATAATTTCAACAGGAGATATGAAAAAAATGACAAAAGTCCGTTTCAAAATGCACGAAGATGCACTCGATCTCATCCCCGCCAAAGCACACCACGATGATGCCGCATACGATTTGCGTTCACGCGTCGACATGACATTGCCGGTACGCCGTTCAACCATCGTCCCGACCGGACTTTTCATTGAACTGCCGTACGGTTTTGAAGCCCAGATCCGTCCCCGCAGCGGTCTTGCCGCAAAATTTGACCTCATGCTGACCAATTCTCCCGGCACTATTGATGCCGGTTATCGCGGTGAAGTCGGCGTAATCATGTACAACGGCGGCACAGAAGAATTCAAAATCAACCGCGGCGACCGTATCGCACAAATGGTCATTTGCCAGCTCCCGGAAATCGAATTGTGCCAGACAGATGAACTCTCAGAAACAAACCGCGGCGAAGGCGGTTTCGGAAGTACCGGCAAAAAATGAAAAAATTTATCCTGTCATTAACTGCAATTATCATAAGCGCAACATTCTGCGGATGCTCAAACGATGAAACTCCGCCCATCTCGCGCGAACGCACCATGCTGATCCTGCGCCTTTTTGAAAGCATGAAAAAAGGCAGCCGTTCAACTATCACCGCACGCGCAGAAAAATTGCAGAAACTCAATCCCGCAGATACTTATCTCAACTATATTCTGGAAACTCAGACTGCAAATACATACATCATCCATGCGCAGAAAGCAATCAATTCAGGATACGACAGACTCGCACTTGAAATCCTCGCACAGGGATTGAACAAACACCCAATGAACAGTATTCTGCAGCGGGAACATGACAATCTGCAGCTCCTGCTCGAAACAGAACAATCATTGCTGAAAGGTGAACTGAATTTCATCCCCGCCAAGCTGAAAAATATTCCCGTTCACGGTCCATCTCTTGTGCGCCTGATGCAGGCAAAAAATATCCCCATGCAAAACGATAATTAAGCTCCACGCATGAAAAAATATCTGACAATTATTTTGCTGCTGTCTGCAATCATGCTCCCTGCCGAATCGCAGAAAATATCCGTACAGCAGCAGCGCGAACAGAAACTGATGCAGGCGATGTCTGCATACCCGGATATTCTTGTTTCTTTCAACGACCGCAATTTGAACAAACAAACTGTCATAAAGCTGATGCTCAAGTACCATCCTGATTTTGAAGATTATACCTCTGAAGAACTTACAGATGCTATCCGCCGTGTGACCGATGAAGAAATATACTATATTCTCTGTACTGATTTTCTGAAAAAAAACGGTTTTGCGCCGTCACAACAAATGACATTTCAATTTCTGCGTGACGCCATGCAGCAATTTCCCGCAGAGCTGAAAAAACTCAAATACAAAAATAAAACATTGCAAACTCTCGCCTCCGACCGCGATACTCAACTCAATATCGCCATCCGCAGGTATCTGAAAGAGAAAAAAGCCGGTGAAATCAAAGTCAATGCCGATGAAATCGAATATTTCTATCGTGTCAATCAGAATATTTTCATGCATGATGCAAAAATCAATATCTCGTTTATCGCCACAGCCAAAAGCGATCCGGCGGCATTCAAAACTCTTAAAAATGCATCATATATGTTGAAACAGGGTGTCCGTTTCGATAAACTCGCCCAAAAAATCAATTCAAAACTCCCCAAAGACTTTTTCAAAATGCAGGGGTTCCCGCCGGAAATGGCGGCCCGCGCCGCCAAAATGCAGCTCAATACCCCATCTCATATCATCGAATTTCCCAACTATTACGCAATAATCATGGTATCACAGAAAAATCAGCCGAGCTATATCCCACTGGCAAAAGCTGAATTCTTTATAAAAACCGAACTTGAAAGCCGCAAAAGCAGAATTTTTATGAAAAATCTGCTCAATCAATTACTGAAAAATACAGAAATAAAAAGATTTGCTTTCTGATCTCAAGCCTCAATCAAATTTTTTCAAACTGCGGATACCGTCACGGCACAACACCAGACGGTAATGGACATACTGTTCATGACAATTTTTGCCGCTGATGCGCATGACGATATTGACATGATAATCTCTGTTTGCGGTCATTGGATGTATTTTTTCACCGTCAGAATAATATATCTGCCGTTCAGGATTATCCATTTTGTTCAGCCAATGCCTGATGTTCAAACGGTAAATATTGACAACTCCGTCCACATTGAATTCGCTGAAAATATTTTTGCATGCATTGCCTTTCAATTCAATTTTTTTCCGGTAAACAAGGACATTCTCCTCCTGCGAACCATTCACCAGTCTGCCGACAGCGGTACGGTTGCGGACTCTGATGATCTTTTCATCAATATCCTTGCCGTTGCAGTAACGGAATCCTTCCCGGAACACTCCGATTTCATTGCCGAAACCGTCAAAAATTTTCTGCTTGTAATCATAAGAATAACGGCTGCGTTTGGCGATAAAATACAGCTGCAGCTGCGTTTTGATCCTGTCTTTGAACATATATGCAATGACCCACACCGCAAAAAATGAAACAGAAAATTCCGCCAGCGCCAGCCCCTGCCACAAAAAAGCAATCGCCGTTACAAAAATCATCGCCACCGCTGCCGCAAATGCCATCAAAAAATTTTCAATCATAATACCGTCCTTGCGGGTTTCAACATTGAGAAAAAGCACATTTGCCAGTACTTTTTTCAATGTACTCTCCCGATACAGCAGCTCGGAATTGTCCCCATTGACATCAGGAACTGCATGATACCCGGAATTTCTGCGGTGTTCAATTTCCCGGAAAGTCACACGGGCAATAAGTTTTTCAATATTTTTATTATCCGGCATTTTCTGCTGAAAAAACTTCCATAAATCATAAGCATAGCGATTTGCTGTAACGCTCAAAAATTCATCAACCAACCCAAAAAGCTCCATTTCATCCTGCAAATTTTCCAATTTACAGCGCATGGCACGGAAAGAAATCAAAACTTTTTCCGTATTTTGAAAGTAAATCTCCAAGTCCCGTTCAAAGTTATCCGATTCCCGTATTTTATCCGCAGAATCACGCAGCGCACTTTTGACGATTGAGCAGAACATTTTCAAACACTGATTGAAATTTTTACGGTCAACGCCCGCATTATCAACAGCCGTTTTCAGGCGGCTCAACACCTGATTGCTGTCATCGACCAGATCTGACAAACTGAATGACGGCGTTTTGAATCTGATGTATTCTGAAAAATCATTATAAAACTCACGCCCTGAAAAACTGTATTCATTCACTGCCAGATTGCGCGGCAGGAAAAAAAACACATCAGCATTGTACTCACTCACTTTATTTTCAGAGTGAAGCGGATAGATATTCTTGAATTCCAACTGAAAATTGTCATGTTTTTTAACTGTTGATACAATATTCATCTCAACCCCTCGCAGAATCAGTTCATGCCCCAGCTCTTCAAAATAACACCGGCAGTAAATTCTCCAAGTTCAGCCGTAGGATGAACTCCGTCAACAGTCAATATTTTTTTTGAACGCGGTCCTCTGGCACTGCGGAACTCTTCATAAGCTGTATCCAATGCCACAATGCGGCAATTCATTTTATGAGCCGCATCACGCGCCATCTGTGCATAAGAACGCAGGCAATCTCCGAATTCTGCCCACGCATCACCCTCAAAAGGCGAATACGGAATTATTACCGAAATCTTTTTATTTCCGAGAAAAGTCCGTATCTGCGAAATCATCCATATCAGATTGTCATGAAATGTCTGCGGTGCAATAAACGGTTCGTCTGCCCATCTGCCGCGCCCGATAATGGCATCATTGACACCGAGAAAAATCGACAATGCATCAAAATCTTTTTTCCACAAAGTCTGTTCCAAACGCATCAAAGCAAGCGGAGTTTTATCCCCTTTACGACCGACATTGACCACATTGATGTTATATTTTTCAAGTTTCTGCCGCAAAAATCCGACATAAGAATTCCTGTCAGCAGTCAGGCTGTCACCCCAGCAGATGAGAGTTTCACCTTCATTCAAAAACGGCTCATCAAAAGTTATCATAAATATTCTCTTTTCTTATTTCTGTTTTGTATTCAATAGGAATATAACCGTTTATAAGATTTTTTCAAGATTTCATCGGACAAAAAAAGTATTCTATTTCAAAAAAATGATAAAAATATGTTTTTTTACTGGCAAAAACACAATTTTATGATATCTTTTGATAAGTGTATTCGCAAAAACAAAAAAAGGTGCTGCATGGAAAATATCGGAAAAATAAAAAAAGATAAAATATCGACAGGAAATAATACCGTGTCGAAAATATTTTCCTATGCAAATGATATGGATAAATCTTTTTTCAGCTACCTGGAAGATATTAAAAAGTTTGATATTCAAACCGGCATCGACAAAGATGAACTCATTTGGGAAATCGAAAGAGTCATGAGCCGCTTCCGTGAGCTGCTTTTCACTTTTGCACCAGCGGTCAAAGCATTTCTGCACACACTCGGAGAACTCATTGTCAAACAAAATACCGATGAAATTTTCATGCCATCCGAATTGCAGAAATTTGAAAATGTGCCGTCTGACTTTTTCTCCAAATGGTACGACAATATAAATTCACACTTCAATACTCTGCAATATGAATATACATCTCCCGAAGCCGACCATATCCGTACAATTCTGGTCAGAGAATGCACATCCTTCAAAGTCAATTATGACCATCTTGAACAATATTTCAATCTGATTTCAGATTATCTCACCATCTGGCAGGAAAAGGACCGTTCGCATACAGATTATCCCGGAATAATAAACAATCTGACCGATGAACAGATAACATTTCTCGCAGAAAAATTTCTGCTCCCGCCGACCGCACTCGTCTGCCATATCCAATCTCTGCTGGCAGCAAAACAGGAATTGACCATGCTGCGGCACGAAATGCTGAAAAATCATCTCAGACTCGTAATCAGTATCGCACGCAAATTCCGCAATCGCGGCGTATCATTCAATGATATCATTCAGGAGGGAAATCTCGGTCTGATGCGCGCTATTGACAAATTCGACCCGCATCTCGGTCATAAATTCAGCACTTATGCAGTCTGGTGGATCAAACAGAACATCATTCACGGTGTGGCTTCTCAATCCCGCACAATACGCATCCCCACCCACATGCTGAATCTGATAACTAAAATCAACCGCGCCGAACAGAAACTCCTTCAGACAATGGGCAGAGAACCGGAATCCGAAGATATCGCCGTTGAACTTGGATTACCCGTTGCCAAGGTAAATGCCATACGCTGCATGGCTCGGCAGGCGATATCATTGCAGGCCCCGCTCGGCAATCAGGATGATAATTTTTCATTGGAAGATACCCTTAAAGACAATTCCGATAGCCGCGACTTTACCGATTTTGACAAAGATGTCACTTACAGAACGCTCTACAAAATGCTCTCGACTTTGAGCCGGAGGGAACAGGAAATCATAGTATTGCGGTTCGGGCTGTTCGGACATAAACCGACACCTTTTACCGAATTGAGCGAAAGATTCAATCTGACCCGCGAAAGAGTTCGCCAGCTGGAACTCAAAATTATCAATAAATTGCGGGCTCCGGATAAAATAAAATTACTCGATTTTTACTTTTCAAATCCCAAAAAACAAGGTTGAAATATGGCTGATCCAAACAATATTTTTCATCAACGCCGCAGTATACGCAAATTTACTGCCCGCGAAATCCCCCGTCTGACAATAATGGAAATCCTCGGAGATGCAATGGCTTCCCCATCTGCCATGCGCCGCGATCCGTGGGAATTCATTGTACTTGACGAAAAAAAAGTCCTCGCTGATGTATCTGAATTTCTGCCTCATGGCGCTTTTCTCAAAGATTCTGCCGCAGGAATTATTGTCTGCGGCGACATCAATGAAGCTCACATGAATGAATTATCATATATGCTTCAGGATGTTTCCGCAGCGATTCAAACCATCCTGCTCTCTGCCGAAGCCCGCGGCCTCGGCTCCTGCTGGCTGGGCGTCCACCCCAGAGAAGAACGCGTTGATGCGATCCGCAAATATTTTAAACTTCCGGAAAATATCATCCCCGTCTGCGTTATCGCTCTCGGCTTCAAAGCCGAAGAAAAAGAACCCGAAACCCGTTTCAACCCTGATAAAATCCATTTCAACAGATACTGAATCATGAACAACACTCTTCTCTCGCTCCGGCAAATCACCAAATCTTATCAAAAAGGCAAAGTCATTCTGCGCCCGTTTGACCTCGATATCAATGAAAATGAAATCTTTTTTCTCCTCGGTCCATCCGGCTGCGGCAAGTCCACATTGCTGCGCATTATTGCAGGTTTGCTGACCGAAGACAGCGGCGCATGTCTGCTCCGCGGCAGAAATATCAACGGCCTCGCCCCCGAAAAACGCCGGATGAGTATGGTCTTCCAAAATTATGCCCTCTGGCCGCACCTCAATGTTTACGAAAATATCGCATTCGGTATGAAAATGGCAAAAATGCCGAAAAAAGAAATTGAAAACGAAGTTGCTCAATTGCTGAAACTCGTTCAGCTTGAAGGTTTTGAAAAGCGTCTTACAACAGAACTTTCCGGCGGTCAGCAGCAGCGTGTAGCTCTTGCCCGCGCACTCGCCGTACGCCCCGAACTGCTGCTGCTGGATGAACCGCTCTCCAATCTGGACAGCAAACTCCGCGATACCATGCGTATTGAAATCCGCCGTATTCTCAAGGCGCGCAAAGTTTCAGCGATCTATGTTACCCACGACCGCACCGAAGCATTGTCCATTGCCGACCGTATCGGCATTATGCAGGAAGGATCAATCGTTCAATGCGACACTCCGCAGGAACTTTATTACCATCCAAATTCTGCATTTACTGCGGAATTTCTCGGCGGCATAAACTTTTTTGACGGCAAAATAATTAAAAAAGATGCTGAATTTTATACTGTTCAAGGCGAAAATTTCATCTGGCAGGCTCCAATCGATCCGGAAATCTCTTTTGCTGAAAATGAGGAAATCACTGTCGGTGTCCGCGAAGAACATTTCAATTTCGCTCCCAACGCCGCTTCCAATACCATTGATGCCGTCATCACCGAAAAAACTTTCATGGGCGACCATACAGAATTCCAGCTCAAAGCCGGAACTTGCAATATCGCTGTACGCTTCTCCGGCAAAACTGATGCCGCCGCCGGAGATACTCTCTCTATCGCTGTTGATAAACAAAATACCATGGTGCTGAAAAAACGATGAAAAAGACACTTTTTGCTTTCAGCATATTTCTGATACTGCTGCTGATACCCTTTGCTCTGAAACAGGCTCCGCAGCAGGCTGATTATGCCGATGATGTGGATAATCTGGTTATCGTCACCCCGCATGTGGATTCTATCAAAAGCGAATTTGAACAGGCTTTCAAAGATTATTATTTCAAAAAATACAACCGTTCAATCCGTATTGATTACCGCAATATGGGCGGTACCAGTGATATCATCCGTTATATTTCCGACCGCTTTGAATCCGAATTCCGCCGTTTTTATGAGGCGAAAAATCTGAAATGGAACCCGGTGGTACAAGCAGCATTCACCCGCGATCAAGCTCCGACTGCATCCGATGAAGCAAAAAATGCCAGAAAAATGTTTCTGGATTCAAATATCGGTATCGGTATTGATCTCTTTTTCGGCGGCGGCACATTTGATCAGGCGCGGATGGCGCAGAAAGGTTATGCCGCGGATGCTGAAGTTTTCAAAAGACATCCGGAATATTTCAGCAATAACATTATTCCGCCATCATTTGCCGGAGAAACTTTTTATGACAAAAACGGACTTTACTACGGCGTATGTCTTTCAAGTTTCGGTATCTGTATCAATCCTGATGTTGTGATAGAATGCGGTTTGAAACCGTCAGATATCACCCGCTGGGACGACATGGCGCGCAGTGAATTTTTCGGTAAAGTTATTGTCGCTGACCCCTCAAAATCCGGCTCTGTCACAAAATGTTTTGAATCCATTTTGCAGGAAAAAATGTTTCAGGCCGCAAAAAAATACGGCAAAGACAAAGGTCCGGCAATCGGATTTGAAGAAGGTTTCAACCTCATACGCCGCATCGTCGCAAATTCCCGCGCCGTGACTGACAGCGCAGGCAAAGTTCCGCGTGAAATTGCCTCCGGCAACGGCGCTATCGGTATGGCTATCGACTTTTATGCATTGGCAGAACAGCAGTTCACCGCCGCCATGTCCCCGGAAGGCAGAGAAAAAATCCGCTATATCACCCCGAAAGGCGGCAGTTTTGTAAGTGCCGACCCGGTTCAGCTTCTGCGCGGCGCACCGAACCGCCAACAGGCATGCGACTTCATTGACTTCTGCCTCTCTGAAGATGGGCAGAAACTCTGGAATCACCGTCCGGGCGCACCGGGTGGTCCGCGCAAATATGCACTTCTGCGTCCGCCTATCAGACGGGATGTCCACGAAAAAGCAGATAAAGCAAATCTTTCCAACGGCTCATACAATCCATATGTCAGCAGTGAAAATGTTTTTTATAACGGCCGCTGGACCGGTCCGTATTTCAATTTGATACGAATCCTCATACGCACCACGCTGCTGGATGTCATTGAGGAACTTCAACAGGCTCATCTGGCGATAATCAACGCCGGAGGTTACGAACGCGTACCGCAAGCGGCGGCAGCTTTCAACCGCATGATTGTCCCCTACTCCGAAGCAAAAAATGCGTCAAAAGCATTGTCTGTTTACCCGGGGCATACCGCTTTGGATGTCGCCGCTGTCCGCCGTGAATGGAGCGCGCAGGCGATCAGAAATTACCGTGAAGCCGCTGAACTTGCGCGGAAAGGATTGTAAAAATGAACAAAAGATTTTCTCTTTCAAACATTCTGCATTATTCAACATTTGCAGTATTGACAATTTTTCTCGGAATATTTCTGCTGCTGCCTATTTATCTGGTCATCAAAGAAGGCCTGCACTGGTCGCTTATCACAGAGATATTCAAAAATCCTGTTACATTTGAGGGATTGATCAACTCTCTCAAAATCGCAATACTGACAACATTTTTCACAATTCTGCTCTCTTTTCCATTTGCGCTGCTCTTCAACAAATACGATTTCAAGGGCAAAAAAGCGGTATCTTTTTTCATGCTGCTGCCGATGATACTGCCGCCGTTTGTCGGTGCTTTGGGCATCCAGCAGTTTCTCGGTCATTACGGAGTTGTGAATACAATACTGCGGAATTGCGGCATGGAGCCGATCGCATTTTTTGACGGGAGCAACAAGCTCCTGGCAGTCGCTCTGATTGAATCTCTGCATCTTTTCCCGATACTTTATCTCAATCTGGTGGCATCGCTCAACTCTGTCGATCCGTCAATGGAGGAAGCATCTCATCTGCTCGGTGCCGGAAAAATCAAAACCTTTTTCAAAATAACTCTGCCGCTGGTCAAAAACGGACTTTTTGCCGGATGCAGTATCATTCTCATTTGGAGCTTTACTGAACTCGGCACGCCGTTGATGTTCGGCTTTACCCGGACGACACCGGTACAGATATTCAACGGGATAAATGAAATCGAAAGCAATCCTCTGCCGTATGCCATGGTTGCTGTGATGCTTTTTTTCTCAACTGCATTGTACCTGATTGCAAAAAAGATGCTCCGTACAAACAATGCCGCCGCCGCCAAAGGTTCACGCCAGAGCGGCGCATTCAAACTCAAAGGTTTCAAATCTTATCTGCCGTTCAGCGCATTTCTGCTGCTGGCACTTGTAAGTCTGCTGCCTCATATCATGCTGTTGTGCTGTGCTTTCAGTCAGGAATATTATCAAACTATCCTGCCGCGAGTATTCACTCTGATACATTTTGAGGAAGCACTCTCCAATCCGATGGTCATTCCGAGCATAGTCAACAGTTTGCGTTATGCGCTGCTGGCAACAGTTATTGCTGTAATACTCGGACTTGCGGGGGCTTTGATTCAACACAAATGGCGGCTCAAAGGCGAAGTTCTGGCAGACATTCTCTGCATGCTGCCGCTCTCGGTCCCCGGCATCGTCATTGCATTCGGTTATATCGGGATGGCGACTAAACTCGATTGGGCGCGGAACTTTTTCAATCCGACCGGCAATCCTCTGCTGCTGCTGGGGGTCGCTTATGCGATACGCCGTATTCCGTATGTCATCCGGAGTGCATCCAGCGGTTTGCAGCAAACACCTGACGATCTGGAATTTGCCGCACGCAACCTCGGTGCAAGCGAGAAAAAGGCATTTTTCAAAATCACAATGCCGATCATCGGAGCGCATCTGCTTATCGGCGGATTGTTTGCATTCAGCTTTTCAATGCTTGAAGTATCAGACTCGTTGATACTGGCGCAGAAGAGTGCATATTATCCCATTACCAAAGCGTTGTTTGAACTGTCGCAATTTCTCGGCAACGGTCCAGCCATTGCCTGTGCATTCGGCGTGTGGACCATGCTTTTTCTGGGGGCAACGCTCTATCTGGCAAGCACACTCGCCGGCAAAAAAAGTACCGATGTATTCAAATTCTGACAATACAAACAATTGTTCCTGTTATGTAAATCTGCATAATAATATTTTTTGTGAAAAAATATCAGTTTTTTTGTGAAAAAATCACACTTGCAGCTTGATTTTTCCACAACCCAGCGATACATTACAGAGATGTTATTATATAGCAAGGAGGCAACATCAAAATGTCAAACAATTATGATTTTCTCAAAAATATCGAAAATATACCAAGCAACCTCATCAAAGGCTTGCAGGCCGTCCAGAGTCAGGAAGGCTATGTTTCTGATGAAGCCATCGAAGCTGTCGGTAAATATTTCGGTATAGCTCCCGTCGAAGTTGAGGGCGTTCTCTCTTTTTACGCACAGTTTAAACGGGTGAAACCCGGCAAATACAAAATCGCCGTATGCGACGGAACTGCATGCCATATCAAAGGTTCTGTCCAAATCCGTCAATGGATATCCGACGCTCTGGGCATCAATCCCGGAGAAACCGACAAAGACGGAATTTTCTCACTCGAAACAGTCGCCTGTCTCGGCTGCTGCAGTCTTGCACCGGTTATGAGCGTAAACGGCAGAGTTTACGGTAAACTCGACCGCAAATCAACAGTCAAAATCCTCAAGGAGTATGCGGCAAAATGAGTAAAAATATCGAAAAAATCCGCGTCGGCATGGCTTCATGCGGCATTGCCGCAGGCGCAGGTGCAGTTCTCGAACTTCTGAAATCAAAAACCGATCTCCCCATTGAAGAAACCGGATGTATCGGCCATTGTTACGCTGAACCGATCGCTGAAGTTATTTATACTGACGGATCAAGTCAATATTTCGGCAATCTCAAAGCAGAAGATGCATATATCGACTCCATTCTCAACGGAACCGATTTCGCCAAATTCAATATCCACGCTGGCAGAAAATCCAAAGAACTGGTCAAAGTCCTCGCTCTCGTCGGCAAAATCAACCCCGTGTCTTTTGAAGATTACTGCAGCCACGGCGGATATGAAGGATTGAAAAAAGCCCTCGCCATGAAGCCGGAAGATGTCGTCAATGAAGTCAAACTCTCCGGATTGCGCGGACGCGGCGGCGGCGGCTTCCCGACCGGCATGAAATGGAGCTTCCTCGCCGCCAAACAGAATCCCGAAAAAATCCTCATCTGCAACGCTGACGAAGGCGACCCCGGCGCATTCATGGACCGCTCACTTATGGAAAGTGTGCCGCATCAGATGCTTGAAGGTATGCTCATTGCCGCTTATGCAACCGGAGCAACCAAACTTTTCATCTACTGCCGCGCCGAATATCCGCTGGCGATCAAACACCTCAAAATCGCTATCGGACAGATTTATGAACACAAACTCAACATTGTCGCAGGCCGCGAACTCGAAATCATTATCAAAGAGGGTGCAGGTGCTTTTGTCTGCGGCGAAGAAACCGCTCTCATCCACTCTCTTGAAGGCAAACGCGGCACTCCGCGTTTCCGTCCCCCCTTCCCCACCGACAGCGGCTGGATGGGACATCCGACCATGATCAACAATGTTGAAACTTTCGGCAATGTCCCCCTGATCCTGCGTGAAGGCGCAGCAAAATATGCTTCCGTCGGGACAGAAGGCAGCAAAGGAACCAAACTTTTCGCTCTCGCAGGCGACCTCAAATATCCCGGACTGGTCGAAGTTCCGATGGGTATCACTCTCAATGAAATAGTTTTTGATATCGGCGGCGCTGACCGTTCTCAAGTCAAAGCGGTTCAAACCGGCGGTCCGTCCGGCGGATGTATTCCGATTGAGCTGTTTGATACTCCGGTCGATTACGATTCATTGAAAACGCTCGGCGCGATCATGGGGTCCGGCGGTATGATCGTGATCAGCAAGGATCGCTGTATGGTTGAAACTGCACGGTACTTTCTGGATTTCACTCACCGCGAAAGCTGCGGCAAATGCACTTTCTGCCGCGTCGGTACCAAACGCATGTTTGAAACCCTTACCCGCATCACCGAAGGCAACGGCGAAGAAGCCGATCTCGATTTCCTCGTCGATCTCGGCAATAAAGTCAAAAAAGGCGCACTCTGCGGTCTGGGCCAGACAGCTCCCAATCCCGTCCTTGCAACCATGCGCTATTTCCGCAACGAATATGAAGATCATGTCAGAAATAAACAGTGCAAAGCATTGAAATGTACCGCTCTCGTGGATGTTTTCCTCGATCAGAACAAATGCGTCAAATGCAAACTCTGCATCAAAAATTGCCCCGTAAACGCTATTTCTGATGATTTCGTTGTCAATACTGCAAAATGTACAAAATGCAACAGCTGTATTGATTCCTGTCCGAAAAAAGCTATCAGCCGCGTCCCAAAAGCTCAAAAAAATTAAGGTGTTAAAATGTCAGTAGAATTTAAAATAGACGGCAGAACTATCATCGCTGAAAACGGCGAAACCATTTTGCAGGCAGCTGCCCGCAACGGTATCGCCATTCCAAGTCTGTGCAGAAATCAGAAAATCAGCCACACGACCAGCTGTTTCGTATGTGTCGTCAAAGATTGCAAAACAGGCAGATTTCTCCCCTCATGTTCCGCCTGCCCTGCCAACGGTCAGGAAATAGAATCCGATAGCGCAGAAGTTTTCGATATGCGCCAAACCGCACTCAATTTGCTGCTCTCGGAACATACCGGCGACTGCGAAGCCCCCTGTACTGTCGCCTGCCCCGCTCACGCCAATGTTGAAGAATATGTTCAGGCAGGCAAACGCGGCGACTTCCTCGAAGCATTGAAAATCATCAAAAAACGAATTCCGCTTCCCATGACGATCGGCAGGGTCTGCCCCCGTTTCTGCGAAAAAAACTGCCGCAAAAACATTACCGGTTCTCCGGTTGCCATCAATGATTTCAAACGCCTTGCCGCAGATCTTTTTTATGATACATATATGGAAGACCTGCCAGAGGAAACCGGCAAAAAAGCCGCTGTCGTCGGCGGCGGTCCAGCCGGAACTTCGGCTGCATATTTTCTCCGTCTGAAAGGAATTGATGTTACCGTTTTTGAAGCCATGCCCAAAGCCGGCGGCATGACCCGTTACGGCATTCCCGAATACCGTCTGCCCAAAGCAATCCTTGACCGCGAACTCGCTCATCTCGAAAAACTCGGGGTCAAATTTGTCTTCGGCAGAAAACTCGGCGAAAATCTCACTCTTGACGAACTCGAAAAAGATTTTGATGCTGTCGCCCTCACCATCGGATGCTGGAAAGGTTCTTCCATGCGCTGTGAAGGTGAGGAATTCGTAACTCAAGGCATCGAATTTCTCCGCAATGTCGCTCTCAACAATGCTTCCGGTGCAAATCCCGGCAAAGTCATTGTCGTCGGCGGCGGCAATACCGCCATGGACTGTGTCCGCACCGCCGTCCGCCTCGGCTCAACAGATGTAAACTGTTTCTACCGCCGTACCGAAGCTGAAATGCCCGCCGAAAAACTCGAAATACACGAAGCAAAAGAAGAAGGCGTCAAATTTACTTTCCTCGTCGCTCCGCTCAAAATCGAAAAACGCGGCGGCAAACTCGTTATGACCTGTCAGAAAATGGAACTCGGTGAACCCGATGCCTCCGGACGCCGCAAACCGGTTGTCATCCCCGGCTCTGATTTTGAAGTCGAAGCCGATACTATTATCGGTGCTATCGGTCAGGGAACTGCCGCACCTGCAGGACTTGCAGTTGACAAACGCGGCAACCTCGCAGCACGCATTTCTGACAAAGTTTTCGCCGCCGGAGATTGCGTTTCCGGCGCGGCAACTGTTGTTGAAGCTGTCGGCTTCGCCCGTTTGATGGCAGAGGATATGGCAGAATTTCTCATTGGAGAAAAAGAATTTGTCCCGCATCCGGTATTCGTTTCCAGAGGTCATTGGGCAAGCATGAAAAAAGATGATATCGTTTATGTCAATCCGGCTTGCTCCGAAGCACCGCGCGTTGCCATGGATAATATTTCTCTTGACAAACGCACATCAACTTTTGAAGAAGTCAGCCGCACTTTGAGCCGGGAGGCAATGCAGAAAGAGGGTGAACGCTGTATTCAATGCTCATGCAGCGCAAAATCCGACTGCTTCCTCCGCAAACACGCACAAACTTATAAATGCGATCCCGATGCCATCCGCGGCGAAAAAATCCCCGCAGCATACGATAACCGCCACCCCGTAATCATTCAGGACCGCGGCAAATGCATCAAATGCGGAACCTGCGTCAAAGTTTGCAAAGAAGTCATCAATCTCAATCTGCTTTCAACTAAAAAACGCGGCTTTTTCACCACCGTCGGAACTGCTTTTGACCGCGGCTTCCCGGATTCATGCAAAGACTGTCTTGCATGCGTAAACGAATGTCCCGTTGGCGCACTGGATATCAAAAAACAATAATTTTGATATAACTCTATACAGAGCAAAGCAAAAATAAAAAGGGCTGCGGATTACCTTCTTCAGGTTTATCCGCAGCCCTCTCAATTTTATTCTATTCTTACTCCACAGATGATTTATAATCATCAAAATCCTTCTGCAAAGATTTGATTTGAGCCTGAATTATCAGCCAGAAAACAATCACAACAGCCAATATGCCGCTGATAAAATAAGCCGATTCAAGTTCCAATCCGAATCCGAGCGGACCATTCTTTGACTTGTCTGTCCACAGGATGTAGCAAAGGACAATGAATGTCATAAATGCTCCGGGAATAGCGGCGATCCAGAAATTCTTTCGGTTTTTGATGAGCCAGACAGTTGACGCCAGCAAAGTAGTTACTGCGAGGATCTGATTTGCCCATGAGAAATAGTTCCAGAGGATATTGAAGCTTTTTGCATCACGGTTTGACCAGACCAGCAGAGCGCAAACAATAGCAATCAGCGGGATGCAGAGCAAAATGCGGTTAAGCAGGCTTTTCTGGGAGATGTGAAGAGATTCTGCAACACTCAGACGCAAACTTCTCATCGCGGTATCACCTGATGTGATCGCCAGAATGATAACACCAATCACGGTGATTCCGCCGGCAATGGGACCGAGGAAATAGGTGGTAATATCATTGAGTACCAGAGCCGGAGCTTTTGCCATATACGCGGGAAAAAGGTTGTATATTGCCATACCTGCACCTGCCCAGATCATGCCTATAACACCTTCAAGAACCATCATACCGTAGAATGAAGAACGGGCCTCGCGTTCAGTTTTCATTGTACGGGCAATGATCGGGGACTGAGTAGCATGAAATCCGGAAATAATACCGCATGCAATAGTTACAAACAATACCGGCAATATCGGATTGTTGTTTGCTTCTGTGAACATCCAGGCTTTGAATTCTGCTGTTTCAGTAAACAGTACCGGATCTTTGATGCCGTTAATCATCAGCATGGCAAAAATCGCCAGAGTGCTGAGCAGCAGAATAATACTGAATACAGGATAAATCGAACCTATGATTTTATCAACCGGAAACAATGTTGCAACAACATAATAGATAAAGATAACTGCTACTGCACCCCAGAAAATTTTATCAGCAGCGATTCCGGTGTTGGCAAAAAGCGGCTTGAAAAGTGCGGCAGGAACATTGATGAAAACTGCCACAACCAACAGCAGCAGAAAACTCATGAATATATTGAAAATACGGGCATAAGTTTTTCCGAGGTTGTCTTCAACGATTTTCGGCAGATTACATCCATTGTTCCGTATGGATATCATTCCGGCGAGGAAGTCATGCACCGCGCCGCCGATGATATTTCCGATCGGGAGGATAATAAAAACTATTGCTCCGAATTTAATACCCAGAATAACTCCGATAACCGGTCCTATACCGGCGATATTGAGGAGTTGGATAAGCATATTTTTCCAATGCGGCAGTTCGACAAAATCCACACCGTCTTTCATTCTGACGGCAGGAGTCGGATTGTCGGTCGGAGCCAGAATTTTTTCAACAAATTTTCCATAAGTGAAATATCCTGCGATCAAAATTACAAGTCCGAGGAGAAAAAGCAACATTTTAAATACACTTTCTTAATATTTTATGTTTAGAGATTTGCTTCAATATAATCAATTGCATTTCTGAAGAAAACAACGCCTTCGCCTTCTTCCGGCAGCGGGCCGTTGATTTTATCTGCGGTCCAAGTGGGAGAGTTGAAAGGAGAGAGGAATGCTTCCGGATGCGGCATCAGACCGAAAATACGGCCTGTTTCATCGCAAATACCGGCGATTGAATTGAGAGAACCGTTGGGGTTTGCCGGAAATTCCGTTGCAGGATTGCCGTCAGCATCAATATAACGGACTGCAACGAGATTTTTTGCTTCGATTTCTGCGAGGATGGCGGGTTCTGCAACAAATTTACCTTCACCGTGACGGAGCGGCAGTCTGACTTTGTCAATACCTTTGGTAAAAACGCAGGGGGATTTACTTTCAGCTTTGAGAACGCACCAGTCATCGCGGAAAAGTCCGCTGTCATTGTGAGCCAGAGCGCATTCCTGTTCAAAATAATTGCCATTGAGAGCCGGAACCAGACCAAGACGGGTCAAAGTCTGGAAACCGTTGCAGATACCGATGATGAGTTTGCCGTCGGCGATGAATTTTTCGAGCTGTTCTTTGAGGTTGAATTTAACGCGGTTGGCAAAAACTGTGCCGGAACCGAGGTGATCGCCGAAACTGAATCCGCCGATGAATGTCAGCATCTGATATTCATCAAGAGTTTTGGTGCCATTCAAAAGATCGGTGAGGTGAACCAGTTCAGCCTGTGCGCCGACCAGTCTGCATGCGGCGGCAGTTTCTTTTTCGCAGTTGAGGCCGAAGCCGGTGATGACGAGAACTTTGATTTCGTTTCTTTTCATGATAATTTTTCCTGTATATTAAAATTTTTATAGTTCATAATTCAAATGCCGTTTGGAGATCATGTATGATAGTCGGCATTGATTTTGACATATTCATAACTTATGTCATTAGTCCAGACCCAATAATCAACATCGCCTGCATTCATATCGCAAAGAATGGTGAATTCGCGTTTTTGCATAACACCTGCGAGGTCGCTTTCGGGAGTGCCGGCATCGCCGCCGTTGCGAACAACAGGGATTCCGTCATAGTAAACATTTACAAGGTCGGGATTAAAATCAACTTTGGCATAACCGAGGGCTGCAACAACGCGGCCCCAGTTGGGGTCGCAGCCGAACCATGCGGTTTTGCAGAGCAGAGAATTGGCAACTGATTCGGCAAGTTTTTTTGCATCTTCATAAGATTTTGCATTTTTGACTTCGATATTTACAAATTTTGTTACCCCTTCGCCATCCATAACCATTTTGCGTGCAAGTGCTTGCATAACTTGGAGAACTGCATTTCTGAAAAGTTCAAAAGATGGTGTTCCAGCTTTCAGTTCAATTTTGCTTGCACCGTTGGCGAGCAGTATAACTGTATCGTTTGTACTCATATCGCCGTCAACGGTGATACGGTTGAAAGACTGTTCGACATTGGTATCGAGGATGTTCTGCAAATCATTGCAGCTGACAGCTGCATCTGTAGTCACATAGCAAAGCATTGTAGCATGAAGCACTTTCATTCCGGGGTCGATCATTCCCGCGCCTTTGGTCATTGCGCCGATACGAACCTTGCCCTCGGGGAGAGAGAGTTCAAGAGCTGCGCTTTTATTTACAGTATCAGTAGTCATAATAGCTTTGGAAGCATCAACTCCGCCGTCAACACTCAAAGCTGCAGCCGCAAGTCCAACGCCTTTTTTCACGGTATCCATCGGCATCTGAACTCCGATACGGCCGGTGCTGGAAACGAGAACTGAATTTGCATTGATATTCAGTGCATCAGCGACCATTTCGCAGGTTTTGCGTGCGTTTGCCATGCCGTTTTCGCCGGTACAGGCATTGGCGATGCCGCTGTTGATAAAGCAGGCGTGAATGGGATTGTTTTTTTCCAGCTGTTCCTGGCAGACACGGACGGGAGCCGCGGAGAAAACGCATGAAGTGAAAGCTCCTGCTGCATTGCAGGGGGATTGTGAAAATATCATGGCGCAGTCAGCTGCACCGCTTTTTTTGAATCCGGCAGTAACCCCGGAAGCGGAAAATCCTTCCGGTGAACTTACTGAACCGTTTTTAAGCCACAAAATATCGTTATTCATCTATTTTACCTCCGAATGTAGCTTTGACATTGATTGCGATTCCGCCGCGCGGACGGAAAAGACCTGTAACCTCAGCCTTGCGCGGAGAACATTCTGCAACAATAGCATTGAGGATATGATTCACTGATTCTTCATGAAAAGTATTTGTATTTCTGAAAGAATAGAGAAAAAGCTTAAGAGATTTGCTTTCGATGCACTTTTTGTCAGGGATGTAACGAATGATGATATGTCCGAAATCAGGCTGACTGGTCACCGGACAAAGACTTGTATATTCCGGACAGTCAAAAGTAATGACATAATCGCGGTCGGGGAACTTATTTTCAAAACTTTCAAGGTGCGCTTCATCCGGAGATTGCGGATAATTATGTTCCGAATGCTTGAGAAGCGTCAGATCCTTGAATCTGGCTGTATCATTTTGCATAAAAAAAAGACCTTTCTTTTTGTAATAAATAATTGCACTTTACATACTGTACCCCGAAAAGTAACAAAAATCAAAAATATTTTCAAAAAAATCTTGCTTTTTTACTGTAATTGAATTATATTTGTATCGTATAAATTTTTTTTAATGCTTTTTTTAACCAAAAGGATCAAAAAACAATGCGCTTTAAACACATTTTTGTCGGCTTGCTGCTGTGCAGTATGATTTTCAGTTCTCAGGCTCTTCAGGCTGGTGATCCCATCCAGAAACTCGGCAGAGGATGCGCCAATGTCATCTTTTCACCAATGGAGCTTCTCATCCAGCCTTATGATTTTGCCAAAGAGGAAGGCAATATCGCCGGTATTACAGCCGGTGTTTTCTACGGTATTTTCTATACTGTTGCGCGTGTTTGTGTCGGCGTTGCCGATATCTGCACTTTCTTCATGCCCCTGCCCGGCTGTGCTGACAACAAATATGACACCGGATGGGGATATGGACCTATGGCGTTCCATGATTCTCCGTGGGTAGTTGATGTTGAACACAACTGGGGTAATTTCTTCTACGATACAGAAGATATGGTATCAGACAGATACTGACGGTCCAATGCTTTTTCAACCGTGCCGATACTGAAAAGTGTTTGCACGGTTTTATTTTAATAACAGATTGAATATAAAGGATTTAAGAATATGAGTTTCTCTTGTGGTTTTGTCGGATTGCCCAATGTCGGCAAATCGACTTTGTTCAATGCTTTATGCAAAGGCGGTGCAGAAGCCGCCAATTTCCCCTTTTGCACCATCGAACCCAATACCGGTATCGTGGCTGTTCCCGATGAACGGTTGAAAGTCCTCGCCGAACTGGAAAAATCAGGCAGAATTGTGCCTTCTTCATTGAAATTTATTGATATCGCCGGTCTGGACAAAGGCGCAAGCGAAGGTCAGGGGCTCGGCAATCAGTTTCTCGGCCACATCCGCAATGTAGATGCCATTGCCCATGTCGTACGCGTTTTCAAAGATCCCGATGTAGTTCATGTTGAAGGAACTATAAATCCCGTAAATGACCTCGAAGTAATCATGACCGAACTTATGCTCGCCGATTTGGATATGCTTGAAAAGCGTCTGGAAAAATGCAAAAAAGGCGCACGCTGTGTCGATCCTGAAGTCAAATTTGAAACCGATCTCATCAAAAGTTTTGTCGAAGATCTTTCCAACGGCAGACTCCCCGCGTTTGACCGCGAAGATCCCAAAGTCATGGAAAAAGTCAAATCATTCGGCTTGATTTCAACTATGCCGTCATTTATCTGCGCAAATTGTGATGAAGATACTTTCAAAAATTTCTCCACCAATCCAGACGCTAAAAAACTTTGCGATTATGCCGCCACCCACGGACTTGAAGTCGTCCCCGTCTGCGCCAAACTCGAAGAAGAATTGAGCCAGCTCGATGAAGAAGAATGTGCAATGTTCATGGAAGAACTCGGCATCAAAGAAACCGGTTTGACCAAAGTTATCCGCACCGGATACCGCCTGCTCAATTATATTACTTTTTTCACTGCCGGACCGATGGAGTCAAAAGCATGGACGGTTGAAAAAGGCACCCCTGCACCTCAAGCGGCAGGTAAAATTCATACCGACCTCTGCCGCGGCTTCATCCGTATGGAAACTGTTTCCTATGATGATATGGTCGCCAACGGCGGCTGGAACAAGGCAAAAGAAGCCGGAAAACTCCGCATCGAAGGCAAAGAATACATCATGCAGGACGGTGATGTCATCCATGTCCGTTTCTCTGTATGATATTCATGATTCAATACTTCAAAACCAAAGACGCAGCATAAAATCGGCAGTATTTTTTATTTTCTGCGAATCCGCACCCGCGGCAGACGCAAATTCAGCAGAATTGCACAAACCCGCAAGCCGCTTACGATAACAAGAACTATCAAAAACAAAGCAAAAAACGGCACTCCCGCTTTCGCCAGCAAATAATATATCACTCCGCCGATCAATGCCGCTGTCGCATAAAAATCACTCTTTAAAACCGTCGGGATCGAACAGACCATTATATCACGAATCACTCCGCCGCCGATCGCAGTCAGAACTCCGCTCAAAACAACTCCGGTAAAATCAAGATTATATTCCATTGCTTTTGCCGCACCTATCGCAGTGAAAACGCCAAGTCCGACCGCATCAGCGTAGCGGATTATATTCTGCGGCATTGATACACTGTTGTACAGAAAAAACACCAGCAGTCCGGCAACTATACAAACCAGAAGATAAATCTCATTTTTCAATGCGGCAGCCGGAGTCGCGCCAATCAGACAGTCGCGCACCATGCCGCCACCGGCTCCGACAGAGGCAGCCAGAACCAGCACGCCCAGTAAATCAAGCCTTTTTTCAATAGCTTTCAGCGCACCGGTTACAGCAAAAATAAATGTTCCAAACAAGTCAAGAACAAAAACAACCACTCCGGCAGTATCCATAAAAATCCACCCTGTTAATCACTATTTATTTCAACCGTTTCTGACGGTATTTTTCAGCTTCAGTTTTCAGCAAAGCAAAAAATCCGGGACCGATATCATCCATTCTCTCCGGATGGAACTGAACTCCAAGGATCATGCGTTCCCCCTCAAATTCAACAGCTTCTATCGTACCGTCAAAAGCTTTTGCCGTAATAACAACACCATTGCCGGGAGCAGCCGAATTGACTGCCTGATGATGATAACTGTTGACAGTCAACTTATCTCCGGCAGATTTCCCGAGAGCTTTGGCAAAGAATCCGTCTTTGATAATTTCTGCGCCGTGAAACACTCCGTTGCGGTGTTCATCCGCATTGTCAAGATGCTGAATCAATTTACCGCCGGAAACAATATTCAAAAGCTGACATCCGGCACAAATCCCCAGAACCGGCATATTCCGCTTCAAAACAGCTTTGCCGAATGCAATATCAAAATGAGGACGCATCCGGTTCATTACAGTTTCAGGATGCGGCTCTTCTCTGTAATCAACAGGATCATAATCCCTGCCGCCGATAAGCAGAACTCCATCAGCGATATCCAGCAAACCTTCAATTATTTCCGCTTTTTCTATCGACGGAATAAGCACCGGTATCGCGCCGGAATCGCTGACGCGTTGAACATATTGACTGATAATAACTTCATTTTCACGGTTATTGATGACATCAACAGCCATATTGAGGAGGATAAGCGGATTATTTTGCATCAGCACGCTCCAATGCACATGAGACAACAGTACCGATCAGCGCCTTGTAACTGTCAACTTCAGGATAATACAATGAATAAATCTGCGGACTCCAGCTTTTGACCGGCTTGAGTCCGGGTATCCCGTTGACTTCCATAATGCGCAATTTACCGTCTGCACCCTCGCGCATATCAATACGGACATGGTCTTCACACTTCAATGCATCACATGCAGCACCGGCAAGAGCGATTGCCTCTTCCTGATGTTCCTCCGGGATCGAAACATGAGTCAAACCGACGCCGCGCAAATCACTTCTCAAAACCGGATATTTCCCATAATGTTGCGGATCAACAGTAACTCTGCCGGGCAGAATCTTGCGATTTCTGCCGTTTCCGATTACCATAACGGTATATTCATTGCCGGGGAGATATTCTTCAACGAGTGCGGATTGCTCCAACTCATTCTGAATGAAAGATATCTGTTTTTTCAATGCTTCTGCATTTTCCACTACGCTGTTTTCATTGATTCCGACAGAACGGGATTCTCCATTGGGTTTGACAAAAGCGGGGAAAAAGTCAATATCTTCAGCTTTTGACGGCGGACACAGAACATGCCGCGGCACACTGACTCCGGCTTTTGCCAGGATTTCATGAGTATCAAATTTGCCGATAAGATTTTTCATCGTCTGTGCGGAAGGCCCGATATAAGGAATATTCAATTCATCCAGCACATCTGCGACCCAAACTGCATCCGGCGGAATACCGATTATATCCTCCCGGTCAGTGAAAAAGTAAAGTGCGCTCCAAACGATAGAACATTTACCGTTTTTGAGTCCTTTTTCCATCTCTTCGCGATTTACTGCCAGAACGATGCGGCAGTCATAACCATTGGCAATAATCGCCTCTTTCACAGCTTCAGTAACTTGCATATTTCCCCAGCCTTGAGCATCGCCGCCGGCTCCGGAAACTAAAACAACACACGGTTTTTCCATATTATTTATTTCCTTCAATAAAGTTAAAAAGATCATTTTCTGCCGCCGCATTTTTCAAAGCATCTGCTATTTGCGGTGCTTTTTTCTCAAAATAAGCACTCATACTCTCCCGCGCACCGGGAAAGAAATCAATTCTGGAACGGTACGAAAAATCCGCCGCTCCGAAACCTGTTCCAAGCAAATCATTGGGATTTACCAATCCGGCAAAACCTTTGAAAACCCGGCTGAATTCATGTTTCCATATATCTGAAGCAAAACCGAAATGAGTGCAGCACAAAGCACAAAAAAGTTTTCGCGGTTCTTCAGTAAAAAGTTCCTGTGCCTGTTCCGCATAATCTGCAATATCATTTTTGACTGCTTCTGATGCAGGATCAGATTCCAGCAAAGTTGCAAGTCCCGGACAGCCAAGACCTTTTATACGCTTCGGATCAATACCTTTTTCTATCAATTTTTGAGCATAAACGCCGGATTCAACAGTTGATTTTGTGCCGAGGATCAGCATGGAACATTCCGGATTTTGCTGCATGACATCAAACATTCCGTTGACTGCGGCATCAATGATTCCGACGACTTCAAACGGCACTTCATACCATTTTTTCAGCCGCTCATAAACAATGGAAAGAGTGTTGCAAGCAATCAGGCACAAATCCGGAGAAAGTTTTTTCATCCCCTCAAAAACATCACGGAAAACTTCCTCCTGCTCACGCATCGACACCAGCTTATTAAATCCGCAAGTCGCTGACGGATAAGCATTAAAATAAATCAAACTGCATTTTTCCGATTCATTTGCCGACTCATTGCCGAAAAATCTCGCGGCAATGTTCAATCCGCCAAGTCCTGAATCACAAACAACAACTTTTTTCATTTTCATAATTCTTCTGTTAAAAAAGCATTTACAAGTTTCTTCATTTCATCCGGGGCATCGTCAATAGTGCCATTCATGATACGCGTCATCCCGTCTGTCCATTGGGAACTGTGCTGAATGCAGCTTACGCGGTTACGGAGCATTGCCGCACCTTTGGCTGGAGTTTCACGCATGGTATCAAGGATTTTCTGCAATTCATTCTGAACCCCCTGCAAACCGTTGACCGCCAGCACTGCGTTCCATGCTTCGCGGGCGGATTCTGCATCAGCAAGAGGAGCTGAAAGTTTTTTGAAAAGTTCTCCGAACCACATTTTTTCATCCTCACGCAGCAGACGCAAGCCTTTGTCTTCAATGCGGTACGGCACGGCACGATGAGAAATAATTCCATTTTTATCTGCCTCAATCTCAAGAAAATATCCTGTTTTACGGTACAAAAGTTTAACCGGCTGATAAAAGACAAAATTACCCAGACTGAAATAAACCGGAGTTTTCCCGAAATATGTCATTCCCTGCGGCACATGCGGATGATGTCCGATTATCATATCTGCTCCGGATTCCGCCCACAATTTAAATGCCTCATAAACATAAAATGACGGATACGGCTGATATTCCAATCCGCAATGGGCAGAAACAAGGATTATATCATATTTTGAGCGTGCGGCACGGATTTCTTCAGCCAGTTTTTCAACTTCCCATGGACGGACACCGGCGGATTTTTCCGTTGCACCGAGCATATCTTCACCTTCTGAAATGGCAAAAAGGGCAAATTTCACACCATTTACTTCAAAGGCGAGTTCACGCCGTGCCTCAAAAATATTTTCCCCTGCACCGACATCAGCAATACCGTTATCATGCAGTATCTGACGGGTTTGACGGAAACCGGCAAGACCACTGTCAAAAGTATGATTATTGGCACAGACGACCGCCTTGAAATTGGCAGTTTTCAATGCGCCGATATGTTCTGCTTCGCCGGAAAAAGCGGCTCCGCTTTTCGTTATCAGCCCGTCCGGACAGCAAAGCGGAGATTCAAGATTGACAATGCTGTAATCAGCACATTTCAAATGCTTCAGCAAATCTCCGTAAACAGCCTCCGGCTGCTCTTTCATCACCTGCGAGAAACCGCGTATCGGCGCGAGATCTGACGCAAAAATAATTTTTGTTTTACTCATTTTTTCCTCAATTTACAGCAATAAAACGACCGAAACGACCGATTTTTTCAAGTTCAGATGTACTCCATGCAGTTTTACCTCCGACCATAACACGGTCAATCCCCGAAGGCATCAGATCTTCAGTGCCGAAATCCGCCTTGGAATCCAACTTATCAGCATCAAAAACAACCAGATCCGCAACATAATTTTTGCGAATAAATCCGCGTTCCGGAATACGGAAAACAGTTGCCGGCAATCCCGTCATTTTATGCACAGCTTCTCCGACAGAAGTTATTTTTGAAACCAGATTATAAAACTTCGGAAAAGTTCCAACTGCTCGCGGATGTCCTTCACTGCCAACAACATCAAGCTGACAGGAAATTCCGTCAGAACCGGCACATACATAAGGGAGAGCCAGAATGCGCATCAGATTTTCTTCTGACATACACAAATAAGCCGCAGTCTGTTCTGCACTTTGTTTCAATATCTCCATACAGGCTTTTTCAATTGAAGTATTATTGGCAGCGGCGATATCCGCCAGAGTTTTATTTTGTGCAATCAATATAGTCGTTGCCAGATCGCGCGGAGAGTTTTTCAAAGCGGCAGTTACCTCCTCCTGAAAACTCTCCGAAGCTTGCAGTTTTTTTGAAATATCAGCCATTTTGTCATACGGATCAGGCAAAACCTGACCGATTCTGGTCGAAGAATAAACATAAGGATACCGATCCGCATAAATATCCATATTCAAACGGTATTGCTCAAGCATTTCAATCAGACGGTCGATTTTATGATAATTGCGGGGAAAAATTGTTTTGAGATGACTTATCTGCAAGCACTTTGAACCGGCTTTTGCCACATTCAGTGCTTCTTCAACGGCCTCAAAAAGAGAATCGCCCTCACTTCGCATGTGAGTTGCATAAATCTTTTCCGAACCGTATGTTACAGCTGAAAGTGCTTTAAGTTCAGCTTCATCGGCAAATTTGCCGGGAAAATAAGTAAGCCCGCTCGACCATCCGGCAACACCGGAACTCAATGCTTTTTCAAGCAGCGCCTGCATGGCTTTTATTTCATCGGCAGAGGCTCTGCGATCGCTGTCACCCATGACATGACGGCGAATGGAATTATGCCCCGCCAGCACAACTGTATTGACAGAAACATGCAAATCATTGATGATTTTTGCATATTCATCGGCATTCTGCCATGCAAAACCTTCCGCCTCATGCGGCACACAGGCACTACCTATTCCGCAATTGCCGTCAACTTCAGTCGTAACCCCCTGCAAAAGTACAGATTTACGCTCCGGATAACGGAGTTTCCGCACATCGCCGTGAGCATGAACATCAATGAATCCGGGAGAAATCACCTTATTGGAAGCATCAATTTTTTCAGCTTCAATACCATTGAAAGAGCCGCACGGCGCAATTTCAGCAATGCGGTCATTTTCAATAAGAATATCGGAGCGGAAAGGTTCAGAGCCTGAACCATCACAGACAAACCCGTTCAGTATAACTGTCTTTGTACTCATTTGTGATCCCTCCTAAAAAATATTACTATAAAATATAGTACAAGGTTGCTGCAAATGCAAATAAAATAATGTATTTTTCAATAAAAGACTTGCAATTTGAAAAAGTTGGTTTATAGTAAGTATTTTCCGGGATCGTTCTTATATAGTTATAAGAAAACGGAATTTTAATATGAAAAAGGAGATATTATCATGGGTAAAATCGCAGAAGAAACAGTCGCAAAATTTCAGAAATATATCCTGCCCACATATGCTCCGGGCATGATGATCCTCAAGGGCAAAGGCTCCGAAGTATGGGATGACGAAAACCGACGATATATCGATTTTGCCACCGGCATCAGCGTTTGCAACCTCGGACATTGCCACGAAGCCGTCTCCAAAGCAATTCAGACTCAATGTGAAAAACTCGTTCATGTTTCTAATCTGTACTACAACGAAGTAACACCGAAACTGGCAGAAAAACTCATATCTTCCGGCTATGACGGTGCTGTATTTTTTGCAAACTCCGGCGCAGAAGCCAATGAAGGCATGATCAAACTCGCCCGCAAATTCGGTTACGCCACCGGACGCTACGAAATAATCACCATGGTCGATTCTTTCCACGGCAGAACTCTCGCAACTCTCGCCGCCACCGGACGCGCTAAATACCGCAAAGGTTTCGCCCCCGATGTCGAAGGCTTCAAAATGGCAGAATTCAACAACTTTGAATCCCTCAAAGAAGCGATCACCGACAAAACATGCGCCGTCATGCTCGAACCTCTGCAGGGCGAAGGCGGAATCATCCCCGCCGATGTCGAATATCTCAAAAAAGTACGCGAACTCTGCAATGAAAAGAACCTTCTTCTCATGTTCGACGAAGTTCAATGCGGCATGGGCCGTACCGGAAACCTTTTTGCATGGCAGACTTTCGGCGTCCAGCCCGATGTCCTTTCAATGGCAAAAGCCATCGCTAACGGACTCCCCATGGGCGCAGTTGTAGTTTCACGCAAATACTGTGATGTCCTCAAAGTCGGCGAACACGCCAGCACTTTCGGCGGCACTCCGCTTGTTTCCGCTGCCGCACTCGCCACTCTCGAAGCTATCGAAAAAGAAAATATGCTCGAAAACTGCCGCAAAATGGGTGATTACCTGATGGAAAAACTCTCTGCCATGACCAAGCCATACGCTTTTGTCAAAGGCGTCCGCGGCAAAGGGTTAATGCTCGGTATCGTGCTTGACCACTCCGGCGCAAACCTCAAAGCAAAACTCCAGGACAACGGCCTTATCGCGCTGACCGCCGGAGAAACTGTCGTCCGCTTCCTCCCTGCTCTCAACCTGTCAAAGGAAATCGCAGATGAAGCCCTCGCTATCATTGAAAAAACTCTCGCAGAATATGCTGCATCTTTATAAAAACAAGGAAACGCAAAAATTATGAAAAAAGACCTGTTGACTCTCGCCGACATCGATCTCAAGGATTTGGAAAACATCTTCGAACTCACCGCAAAAATGAAAGCTGAACGCGGCAAAAGTTCATACCGCCCCCTCACCGGAAAATCAATCGGTATGATCTTCGCCAAATCATCAACCCGTACACGCGTTTCATTTGAAGTCGGCATTTCCGAACTCGGCGGCAACGCCCTCTATCTCGATGAAAGCCGTATGCAGGTCGGCAGAGGCGAAACCGTCGCCGATACTGCCAATGTTTTGAGCCGTTATCTCCACGGTATCGTCATCCGTACCTTCTCTCATCAAGGCGTTGAAGAACTCGCACGCGTAGCAACCATCCCCGTCATCAATGCGCTGACTGATGAATACCATCCCTGCCAGATTCTTGCCGACCTTTACACCATTCTCGAATACAGCGGCAAAATCAAAGGTACAAAACTGGTCTTTACCGGTGACTGCCAGAGCAACATCGCAAACTCTCTCATCCTCGGTGCCAAACTTACCGGCATGGAACTCGTTTTCGCCGCTCCCGAAGAATTCAAGCCCCGCGCAGATATCATCGGCGGTGCTTCCAATATCTCCTGAGAAAGAGATCCTGTCAAAGCTGCAAAAGATGCCGATTACCTCTACACAGATGTTTTTGTCAGCATGGGATTCGAGGAAGAACGAAAAATGCGCCTTGAAAAGCTCATGCCTTACCAGCTCTCAATGGCTATGATCAAGGCAGCAAAACCGTCCGTCAAAGTTCTCCACTGCCTGCCCGCCCACCGCGATGAAGAAATCGCAGCAGAAGTTATGGATTCTGAATACTCCATCGTTTTCGATGAAGCTGAAAACAGACTCCATGTCCAGAAAGCCCTGATGTCTTTGCTGCTGGATAAATAATCATGGGCATAATCGGAATACTGATACTGTCTGTAAGCGTCGCGCTTGACGCTCTGGCGGTATCTTTTTCCGGTGCGCTGATCGACAGGGAACATCCGAAAGAACACGCGCTCATTGCAGGAATTACTTTCGGCGGATTCCAGTTTCTCATGCCGCTTGCCGGCTACATTCTCGGACGCGGCATAATACAATTTATCAGCTCATGGGAACATTATGCCGCATTCGCACTGTTGGCAATGGTAGGCGGCAAAATGATACTTGATGTGTGGAAAGGTGATGAAGGATGTAAAGCCGCTCCTTTCCATTTTCCAATGATCCTCATACTCGGAGTCGCCACCAGCATAGATGCGCTCGCTGTCGGTGCATCAATGGCATTTATCAAATGCCCGATACTGTTGACAGCCGCCTCAATGGGAGTGACCACCATGGTAATCTCAATGACAGGTGTAATGTCCGGAGCTTTCAGCACCAAATTCGCCCTGCCGGAGAAACTGCTCGGTTCTCTCGGTGGAGCAGCAGTAATTCTGATCGGATTCAAAATCTTAATTGAACATTCATTAACATAAAGGAATTTGCAAATGGCTCAATTTTTACCTTTTAACGGACTTTTGCCCACTGTCGAACGGGCAGAGTTGGTCGCCGCAGTACCCTATGATGTCGTAAACAGCGAAGAAGCCGCAGAACTTGCCAAAGGCAATCCTTATTCATTTCTGCATGTTTCACGCCCGGAAATCGACCTTGCCCCCGGCATTGACCTCCACAGCGAAGAAGTTTACAATCAGGCACGCACCGCATTTCAGAAACTTTGCAAAGAAGCTCCGCTGACCCTTGATGCAGGCAAACATCTCTATATTTACCAGCTCCAGATGAATGACCACATCCAAACCGGCATCATCGGTGCCGCAAGCGCAGAAGATTACAAAAACGGCGTCATCAAAAAACATGAAAAAACCCGTCAGGACAAAGAAGATGACCGCACCCGTCATGTCATGGAACTGCGCTCTCACACCGGTCCGGCATTCTTCACTTACAAGGACAAAGCTGAAATCGATTCTTT
>JAZSRU010000056.1:0-4282 GCA_045538635.1 Victivallaceae bacterium | reverse complement strand
GCCTCCAACAGCATCATCGGCACTTACAGCTATGCCGATGATGCTCTGGCGGAAGCGGTTATCACTCTGACGAACAAAGCAACCGGAGAATACAGCATCGTCCGCGGTTATGCCGGAAAGTTTGCGGCATACGATCTGGCTGCGGGAGAATACTCCATGCAGACCTCTGCCGGAGATTCCGCAACATACTATGGAAGTTTTACGGTTACGGAAGATTCAAAATATCAGAATCTCGGCAATTACGATCTTAAAGTCGGTGGCAATATTGCTTACACGTTGACCTCGGATTCCTCCTTGAAAAACACGGTGGTTCAACTGATTGACAAAAAAGGCAATGTTGTTGCCGGAGAACTGCTTTCAACGGGCGGTACTTATACCTTTGAAAATATTGCAGCAGGAAACTATACATTGAGTATTTTTTCTTCGCTTGGTGAAAGGTATAATGTTTCCAAAGAAATCACTGTGGAAATGCTCAAAAATACGGAAACAACTATTGCTCTTGATGATGGTGTTGCAATTTCAGGCCAGCTGAAAGATGCCAACGGCAATGCTCACAGAGGTATGTATCTTGAGCTTGCCAGCGCTGAAGACAGTTTTCTTGTCCATACCGACTATTACGGTAATTACAGTTTGGAAAACCTTGCTGCCGGGGAATACACCCTTACCATTTTCGGTAGTAATATGCCGATTAATACTTTCATTGTAAATAATGGCGATACAGATATCACTTATGATCATAATACGGAATATTTTGCATCATGGAGCGGCTGTTTATCTGATGCTGATGGCATGAGTGTTGCAGGAAATGTGTCGCTCTATCTTGACGGGGAATATTTGGATTCGGTGTATGCCGCCGACGGCTATTTCCGATTTGATATGAAAAAGGAAGGAAACTATTCGATCGTTGCAGAAGGAGAAAACGGTTTCTTTACTCAAGTTGAGTCTGCCGATATAGTATCCGGCAGTGAGATCACCAGTGAGTTTATACTCGGAAGCTATACTCTGACAGTCAATGTTTCCAATACTCCTGCAGGCGAAACGACCTATATTTTAAGCCAGCTTGACGCAAAAGGGAATGTGATTTCGTCCAATTATTCAACTTCGCCAGAATTTACCGGGCTTACTGCAGGCAACTACCAACTGACCGCTTATAACGGCAATTACAAAGCCGAAAGTAAATTTGAAGTGACCGGAAACCGTACACAAGAACTTACATTTGAAGAGCTCAACGAGTTGAAAATCCAGCTGGCCGAAATTGAAGAAGCTCTCAACGTGCTGCTTTATAATGCCAACGGAGAAATCGTTGATTTGCTTTATATTGATGAATCCGGCACATACACATTCAAAGCATTGGAAGCAGCTAACTACAAACTGGTTGCATTCAGTGATAATTACAATGCCATGCAGGATATCACAGTCAATACCGATACCGGAACTGTTGACTTGGAGCTTTCCGGAAGTACCAGAACCATTTCCGGAACAGTAACTGTGGATGGGAAAGCTGATATTGCAACAGTTATGATCTACAACACAAAACAGGAATTGGTCGGGTACACTTATACTGATGAAAACGGATGTTATCAAATATCTGTAGGTGCTGACAGTCAATATAATGTCCGGATCGGAGGTTTTGGAGTATTGGCCCAGGAGTATGCTGTAATATTTAACAGTGCCGACAGCATGATTTGCAATGCCGATTTATTTTCCGCAATTCAGACTACAGTCATTGAAACTGCACCTGAAAAAATGTTGGCATTTCTGAAAAGCCCGGCGGCACTTTGGACAGATACGGTATTATCCTCGCGGGAAGAAATATTTTCCAATTACGATTCATCACCGTTCTGGATCAATGCCACCACTCCTAAAGTTACCATCTGTTCTTCTTGCAAGGCGTACTGGGACATGTATAAAGAAGCAAAAGGTAACTATATAGAACAATGGTATACTGTTCAAAATGATTTTCAACCTGTTAAAGACTCTGTTTATGATTTATGTTTCAGTATCGGAGGTCTGATTGGTGCCGTTGCAACCTTACCATTCGTATTCGGCGCATCTACTTTTATTGCGACATCAGTTAGCGTGGCAGGACTCGTTATCGGAGCCGTTGATTTGATACAAAACAACTTTGACAGTATCTTAAGCATTGTAAGCGAAATTCAGGGATTATTTTCTCTTGGATTCCCTGCTGCCGCTAATAAATTAAGTAGCGGAATAATAGAAAATCTTGAGAATGCCAATAACGCACTGAAAAGTAATCTTGAAAAATTGGAAAAAGATCTTGATGCCATATTATCAGCAGGACATAAAGGCAGTTCCATGCCGGTTACAAACAATTTAAACAACCAGTCTTTGCTGGAGATCAATATTGCCAAAAATTCAAAAATTATCGATTTTGTTAATAAAAGAATTATACCTTACATTGAACCCATTGCTGATTTCGCTGAGAAATTAGGAACGGTGTTATCTGCTCTTGATGTAGGATTGTCAATTAGTAATTTGCGGGAAGCTCTGACAAAATTGGATACAGATTTGGATCTATTGTCATTCTACAGCAACCAAGGCTATCAACGCTGGATAGAATTGCCGAACTGTCCCTGTGATTGTGATGACAACAAGGATGATACGGTCACTCCTTCTCCTACGGGCGGATTTGATATCCCTACGCCTGATACGGAGATACGGATATCTTATGACCCCAATGATAAAACGGTTATGGAAGGCGTTGGTGAAAAGAAATATATTGCCGGTGATGAAACTTTGAATTACAAAGTTGAGTTTGAAAATGATCCCGAGTTTGCAACAGCTCCGGCTCGTTGGGTACGGGTGTATGATACTCTTGCCGCAGAATATGACTTGGATACATTTGTGATCAACAGCATTTGTCTTGCCGGAAATTATATTGCCGTCGGTGACGGCAGAGATTCTTACAACCAGATGCATGAGATCACCGTCAATGGCGATGAAAAAGTTCTGGTGCAGATTTCAATCAATCTTGATCATGATACAAGAGAGATTTTTGCCGAATTTACCGCCATTGATCCGGAAACCGGATTCATGCTTCAAAATGTGGATAAAGGGTTGCTTTTTCCAAACGATGAAAACGGTTGCGGAGAAGGCTATTTTACCTATTCAATTGGATTAAAAGAAGGTGTCGCTCATGGTACTGAAGTCAAGAATAAAGCAGACATCTACTTTGACTTCAATGAGGTAATCGAAACCCCCACAACCCTCAATACGGTTGACAGTGTGGCGCCGGACAAGGTCAGTTTGGAAGTCAAGGCTGACAAAAACAGCCGGTACACCTTTACCCTCAAGGGCGCAGATGCGGATTCCGGTGTTAAGGGATACAACATTGACTATTCCACGGATGGAAAGTCATTTACGGCGTTGGCAAGCGTAACCGGCAGCAGCTGGACTTGTGAGCTTGATTCGAAGCAGAAATATTATTTCCGGGCGCAGGCAGTGGACAACGTGGGGAATGTTTCCGTTTGGTCGCAGATCGCTCAGGCTGATACAACACCTCCCAAGCGCGGCAAGATCACATTGAAGCAGGCCGATCAGAACAGTGTCAAGGTCACGATCAGCGGCTTCAGCGACGATGTAAAGATCGCCCGGTACGATGTGTATGTGGGAGGCAAGAAGGTCGGCTCCACCACCGGAACGACTTATACATACAAGTCCAGCGCCAACCTCACCGCAGGCTCCAAGACCTTTGCCGTGAAGGCGATCGACACTGCGGGCAACATTTCCACCTCCGCCAGCGCCAAACTGACGGTCAATCTGGCGGTGGTCGGCAAGGCAACCAGCAAGTCGACGGTCCTGACATGGAAAGCGGCATCGGTTTCCGGCGGACTCAAGCAGTACGAGGTGGTTGTCAGCGGCAAAAAGTACATCAGCACCACGAACAAGATCACGATCAAGGGGCTGGCGGTGGGCAGCCGTTCGGTCACGGTTTACGCCCGGAGCAAGACCAACAAGCTGACAACGCTGGACTCCGGCGACATCATCAAAGTCACTGACGGCACTGCACCGACCGGCGGGAAAGTGGTTGCGGCGCAGAGTGGACAGAAGAATATCAAGGTGACGATCAGTGGCTTCAAGGATAACGTGAAAGTCACGAAGTATGATGTGTATGTGAACGGCAAGAAAGTTGCCACAACAACTTCGACTTCTTACACTTACAAGAGTAGCGTGAACCTGATCGGGAAGAAGACCATCGCCGTGAAAGCCCTCGATGCGGCGGGGAACGTCTCTGCCAGCAAGAGCGTTGCGATCACCATCA
>JAZSRU010000034.1:0-21560 GCA_045538635.1 Victivallaceae bacterium | reverse complement strand
CTCAGTTTTTTAAATTATCAGTCAATGTTTAGGACAGAGCCTGATTTTTTTCTTTCGATGCTTTTGGTATCCTTTATATTTTTCTGGTTGAATAGTTTTTGGCTTTTGGTGTCCTTGATAAAAAATCATTATTGTTGTATATTCTGTTAAAGTTCAAAATGTGGAGCAGTTTATGAGTAAAATACTGAAAATAACAGATGAATTACGGGATTTGATTAAAGCAAAGGAGTTTGCTGATGGGAAACTGCCTCCGGAGAGAGCGCTCGCTTTGCAATTCGGCTGCTGCCGCAAAACTATCCGTACTGCTCTTGCAAATTTGGAATCCGACGGCTGGATTGACCGCTGCAGAAAAAAAGGTACAACTGTCAAAAAATCTTTATCCGACAGCAAAGGACTTGTCGGATTGATAATGCCTGAAAATGGTCATTTTTTCTCAGGTATTTATAATAATTTGAAAAAATCATTGCTTGAACGCGGCTACACTGTCCAAAGCATCAACACTGATATCATCATTAAAAATTTGCTTTATGTTTCAGCGCGCAAACAGCAAATCTTAAAAAATGCGGTTAAAAATCTCATAAATTCAAATCCTGACATCATTATTGCCAATGTCTATATGTGTTATAAAATTCCGTTATTCAGTAAATTGTGCAATCAGAATATGATTTTTATTGACCACAACGCATATTCATGTAAGTTCAAAATCCCGTCCGTTTTATTGGATTACGAAAAAGCCGGATGGCTCGGCGGCAAATATTTGATAGAACAAAAATGCAAAAGACCAATCTATTTTCCGCGTTTTTTTTCATTGACAAGTCATTTGCTTCCGGATTTATACAATTTGCATAAAGAAAAAATGCTGACAGAAGGTTTCCGCAAGGCAATGATAGAGGGCGGAATAACTCCGGATACTGCAATTCTCAACAGCTGGGCAATATCACCGAAAGAGTATAAAAAACTGTTGACGGCTTTATCTACTTTGTCGAATTATATGCCGGACGGCTTTATGTCAGTGGATAGCAATGTAGCTTTTTTTATGAATAAATTGATAGAAAATCACGGAAAAATACCGGAAAATATGGTGTTTGCAGGATTATATAACACTCCATGGAGCATTCAGGATGCATTACAGCCGTTTCCATCTATCGACTTTAATATTGGCGGTATTGTTGATGCAGTTTTAAACATGGTGGAATTACCGTTTGAAAAACGCAAAAATATTTGCATCGAACCGGAATTAATAATAAGAGGGAGAAACAAATTATGAGAAAAAAATTCACATTGATCGAACTGCTCGTTACTGTTGCACAACAGAACTGTTTTTCAAAAAATAAAAATTGCACATCCTTACGCCCGTCAGGGCGCACTTCACATCTTCACACGCCGAAAGCGTTCTTCACTCAATCAGCATTCACGCTGATTGAACTGCTGGTTGTAATCGCTATCATCGCCATCCTTGCCGGTATGCTGCTGCCCGCATTGAATCAGGCAAGAGAGAAGGGGCGCGGGGCTGCCTGCCTTTCCAATTTAAAAAATCTTGCAAATGGTGTAATGTATTACATTGATGATAATGATGATTGGGTGCCGAACGGCAGAGTATGGGGGGCAAATGCAAAAAAGAAGGTACAGGACTTGTTGAGACCGTATATAAGTTACGGGGTTTGGGAATGTCCGAGCCGTCCGTATCAGCTGACATATCAGCCGACAGATGCTGCCAATGGCAAAACTTATAAGTATATGACTATCGGCTGGGAAGTCGCAATGGGAATGAAAATAAATGAAACAACTAAAAATTATCCTATGAAGAAGATTACTTTGTTCACACAACCTTCAGCTGTTATGTTTGCCGCAGATTTGAAACAATACGGTGAAGATGACGCCATAATGAAAATCGGTTATGCCCATTTTCAGGATGGCATGGGCTACAGCATGGATGACCGTCATTCAAAAGGGTTCAACATGAC
The DNA here is from genome assembly GCA_045538635.1 of Victivallaceae bacterium. Classification (GTDB taxonomy): domain Bacteria; phylum Verrucomicrobiota; class Lentisphaeria; order Victivallales; family Victivallaceae; genus RGIG5270. Next base: position 19,596 of record JAZSRU010000034.1, on the reverse strand, counting down.
ATTCCTTGACGGTTCCGCCAAATATTTCAAGTATCCGAACAAAGGGGAAGCTTGTGCCGCTTTGAAAGCACATTATATCAATTACCCACCCGGCGAATGGAATAAACTCGGTTATTTAAACTGAAATTAATATAATTATATATAAATATAAAGGAGAAAAATGAAAAAATTATTCTATTGGGCAATACTGATGTTATCGGCAGTTGCACTTAACGCAGCAGATTTTGAATTTGCCGCAAACGGTAAAACTGATTATGTTATCGCATTGCCGGAGAAACTTGCCAAATTTGACCGGCAGGCCGCTGATGAACTCAAATATTATCTCGGCAAAATGTCAGGAGCAGATTTTAAAATCGTACAGGAATCAGAAGTTTCCGCTTCGCAGAAGGCGATTTATGTCGGACAGACTGCTTTTGCCCGCAAAAATAATGTTGATTTTGCCAAACTTACTCCTGAAACATGGGTGATTAAAAGTGCAGGAAAAAATCTCATCCTCTCCGGCGGCAAGCCGGTAGGAAGTTTTTATGCCGTCTGGCAGCTGCTCAATAAATTCGGATGCTACACTCTCACCTTTGATCAGGACGCAATTCCTGAATACAAAACTCTCAAAATAAATCTCGCTGATGAAGTCAAAAAGCCCGCTTTTCAGGGGCGTATGATTTGGGACAGTATTCTCAAAACTTATCTCAAAGTTGACAAATCCGTCATGGACGCATACAAAAAATGGAAGTTACGCAACGGTATCAACGGTAAACATTACAATGCTGATAAAGTCTGGCAGTACAGTTCTTTCAATATCGGACATGAACCGCAGTTCCACTCTTTAAGTTTGTATGTCAATCCCAAAATGTTCAAAACTCATCCGGAATATTTCTATATGGATATTCACGGTGAACGCAAACCCCCAATTTCATTCCGCAAACGCGGCAGTTTATGTATGAGTAATCGCAACATGGCAAATCATGCACTTGATTCTCTGCGCAAAATGATTAAAAAACACCGTGAAACTATGCCCAAAGAAGAGTGGCCGACAGTTTACGATCTTTCCACTCTTGACGCTATTTCATACATCTGCAAATGTCCCGAATGTTTGAAGTTTGTTGACAAAGACGGTTCTGAAACTGACCTGCTGCTGTACTTTATCAACTATATTGCAGATAATATCAAAAAAGAATACCCGGATATTTTCATCCGTACATTCGGCTACAAAGTCTCTGCCGCCCCGCCGAAAAAATTTGTTCCTGCTGACAATGTTATTATTCAAATGGCAGACAAATTCACCGTCAGTGACTGTTTCCGTCCGTTGAGTGACCCGATGAATGCCGACCGTATCAGTTATTTTGTAAATTGGAGCAAAAAAGCAAAACGCCTCGGAGTATGGGATTACGGCAATCTCGGCGGTGCATATTACAATCCGCCCCGTCCTGATACTATTTTCAATGCCATCCAGAGTGATTTGCGTTTCTTCCGCAAACTCAATATCACCGATGTTTTTCTGGAAAACGGTACAAGTGTCTTTGCACCGCAGAGTTTCGTTCAGCTGACATTTTTTGTCTATGCTCAACTGCTTATGGATACGGAAAAAAATACAGAAGAACTTGCTGAACTTTACTGCAAATATTACTACGGCCCTGCTGCAAAAGAGATGTTCAAACTTTTCAACGACATCCGCCGCGGTGTCGCCAAACAGACTAACCGTCAGAATTCACAAATGGTATCTCATTGGCAGTATCTTACTCCGGAATTTATGAGTAATACTTATGTGAATATGAAAAAACTCTCTGAATCTCTGCCCGAAGACAGCATTTACCGGAAACGCATCAATGCTGAACGCATCAACTTTATCTGGTATGCTGTGGCGCAGAGAGAGCTTTACCGCAAGGCTTTCGCTGAAAAAAATATCAATATTGACGATCTCGTTGAAGAATGCCGCACGCTGGCAAAGGCTTACATCCGCCGCATTCCGGCAAAAAATTATAAGCAGGCAGATAAAGAATTTGAAGAAACATTCAAAACTGCCGCTCTCAATTTCCCCCGTCCTGAAAAATTCAAAGATGTGCCGAATGAGCGTTTCCGTATGATCACTTATATGGATTTCCGTTCACAGCCGACTTTGGGCGCGGCGAAAGTTAAAGACCCCGAATCAATTATCGGTATGGCTCTCAAATCCGCCCACAAAAATCCCGTTTATCACGGCATTGATAAATTGATGCCGAATAAAAAATCGCGCACCACAACTTTCAAATGGGGCAATCACAAATCTCCGAAAAAACAGACTTTGCGTCTGAAGAAAATTTATACCGATGAAAAATATCACTGGTACCGTTTCCCCGGCAGGCTTGAACTTGACCCGATAACTTATTTCTGGGGACAGGGATGGGCAATTCAGGCTCAAACGACCCGCCTTTTTGCAGAAACTGACGGCACGGCGGAAGATAACACCTGGGATGAAGCGTGGGTATCTGTTAAATTTACAGGCCCGGCTTATGTTCCCGGCTCCAAAAAAGAAAATGCTATCTATGTTGATATGGCTGTGCTGGTGAAACATCCTAAAAAAAAGATGAAGCTGATCACTCTCGGAACAGGGGCGGGAAATCCCTCTAAAACCCGTAAAAATACAGCTCATATTCTTACAACTCCGAATGGTGATTATATAATCGACGCCGGAGCGCATCTTACCTCTGCCATGGTGCAGAAGGATATTGATGCCAATAATGTAAGGGCAGTTTTTATTTCACACATGCACGAAGATCATTTCGGCGGTTTGACGAGTTTTCTGAAGAACCGCATGAAAGGCAGTTTGCGGAAAAATCCGGTATGGAAAATCATTCCTGATGTCTGGTTCCCTGATGCGGATGCGCTTGAGCCGTATGAAAAGCTCATGGCGATACAGTTTCGCGGCAGAAATAAAGATATGATAAATTTCCGTGTAATAAAACCGGGAGTTTTTTTCGATGACGGCTACTTGAAAGTGACAGCTATCCCCAATCGTCATATTCCGTGGGAGGATGGTTTTCTGCCGTCATACTGTTTTGTTTTTGAAGCAGAGGGCAAAAAGCTGGTTTATACGGGTGATTTGGCACTTGACTGTTCTGATTTTCCCGTTGAAGCTGCGGCAAATGCAGATATATGTATTTCAGAACTGACGCATTTTAATCCGATTAAAAAAATAAAATATTTTCAAAAGATAAATCCGCGCAAACTCGTTTTTGCACATGTCGCAGAAAGTAATGCAAAGTTGATACCGGAGTTTAGAAAATTAATCAAATATCCTGTGATTGTAGCCAATGATGGCGATGATTTTGAGTTTTGAAATGGGGCGCTTTTCAAAAAAATGAAAGTATATTTATACTTGTATGATGAAAACTCTGTCATTATGGCAGAGTTTTTTAATTTCAGGTTGATTTTATTGGCAGAAATGCTATATTAACTGCGGTTGAAATTTGAAAATTAGGTGCAATATGATAAAAGAAAAATCACTTGAATTATTTACCGCTGTTCCCAAAGTGCATAACTGTGCGCAAGCGGTTATTTGCGGTGCCGGTCGTGAAGATTTGAAAGATGCGATGGCTGTTTGCGGCGGAGGCAAAGCTCCGGATGGGATTTGCGGCGCATTGCATGCGGCTTTGCTGTTGGCACCTGCGGCTGAAAATGAGGAAATAAAAAGAAAATTTGCTGCACAGGCAGGAGATATAACCTGCCGTCAGATAAAGGCTGCTTCGTACCCGTGTGTGAAATGTGTTGAATTGGCTGCAGATTTGCTTGAAAATTTGTAAAGTTTTGTTGTATAAAAAATACTGTGTATTAATGAAATGCACCCCAAAAGTTGGACACAACTTTTGAGGTGTAATTTTTTATAGAGAAAAAGTTGTAAACCAAAGCTTACTGATCAGCTTTGAAGTGATTTATTTTTTTGATTTTTGAGTTCAGGATTGTGTAACGGATGTTATCCTGTGTTTCAACGAAAATACCATCGTTGCTCTGGCTGATGATGACAACGGATTCTGTTGAATCATCCTGATAAACGACTTCCGCATTGGGAACCCACAGTGAAAGCGGGGCAGGGCGGGTTGTTTCGCCGGCTTTGATTTCAACTTTTTTGGTTTTGCCGTTCGGTGTGGCGCGGCGGTGCGTGTAATAAACTGTATATGTGCCGGGTTTCAGATTTTTGACTGACAGAACTTTAGAAACTCTGGCATTTTCGGATTTTTCAGTGACACCGATTTTTTTATTGTTGAGGTAAACGGTGACGCCGGGAGGATTGATAACGAGTTCAAGGTCACCGCGATTGCGTTTAAAGTTGAATGTTTTTACTTCAAGTTTGCCCGGAGTGGTTTTGAGGTTTTGTGAAATTTCAGCATAACCGGACAATGTCAAACGGATTGAATGGTTGACATTGGCGATTTGATCTTTGATGACAATGGGGGTTTGACCGATATATTTTCCATCCCAGAAGACCTTTGCTTTGGATGGCGTGGACTGGATTTCAAAAGAGCCGGGGAGCAGCTGCAGACGCGGAGATATTCTGGCGGTTCTGCCCTTTTGGATAGCGACAGTAGTTGTGTATTCACGATGGTTCGGTGCTTGCAAAGAGAGCTGATATTGACCGGCAGGGTATTCTCCGGTGAATGGGGTCACGCCTATGGTTTTGCCGTTGATGCTGATTTTTGCGCCGGAGGGTGATGAATAAACGATGATTTTTCCGATATTGCTGTCGAGAGAAGTCATGATTCTCTGCGGGCGTTCAGATGTGATTTTGAAGACGACATCTTTGGGGGAGAAGCCGCTTTTTTCCAATCTTACAGAATGAGAGCCGATACTGAGTTCTGATATGATATGAGGAGTTTCGCCGATTCTTTTACCGTTGTATATCACTGAAGCTTTGTTGGGTCTGCTGTCGATCATTACAGAAGAAGTGTGCGGTTCAAGAGAGATTGTGGAGGCGGGATTTTTGCCTTTTTTGATTTGAAAAGAAACAAATTGGCTTCTGTATCCCTCTTTTACCAGTTTTACGGTGTAGAAATTGGGTTTTGCGGTGATGGTGTACGGAGTTTTACCGAGTTCTTTGTCGCCGTAAAAGATTGAAGCTCCTTCAGGTGCGGTGATTATTTGTTTTGTACCGTTGATCACTTTCTTGGGCTGCGGTTGTTTCTTTTTGCATCCGGTATTGCAAACTGTGACTGCGGTCAGCAGCAAAAGCATTGAAAAAAACTTGAAAACATGCATGATAAAACCTTATTTTTTACCTTTCATTCTTCTCAGTACAGTATCGATTTTGATCAACCGCTGTTTGGTGATCGTATATTCTCTGGAATTATTGTCATAGAGTTGGAGGAGGGCATCAAGTGATTGTCTGGCGCCGTCAATATTGTTTTGATTTATCAAAGTCAGGTATTGGGAACGGAATTCTTTGATTTTGCGGTCGCGGATTTTTTCGGCCTGTTGTTTTTTGTCAACGGATTCGCGTCTGATTTTGGGTTCAGGGGAGATTCCGGAGAGATATTCTATGACGACGGTATAACCGGAGATGGCCTGTTTGAGATTGCTCAAATTATTTTCATAGTTAGCGAATTTATCTTCGGCGATAATGAAGTGATTTTTTGCTTCTTCGCGCAATTCCTCGGGTGAGAGGAGGACGGTTTTCATATTGCAGCTTTCTGCGAGCAGATTGATAGCCTCTTCGATATCCATGAATTCGCGCGGAGTCGGACGGTTTTTGAGGACGATGCGTTTGCTGCTGCTGCCGTAAAAAATCTCAAGTTCTTTGAAATCTCTTTCTGCATTTGATGTATCACCGTCTGAAACAGGGTCAAGTTTGAAAAAGTTGGATTCTTTGATTGCCTGTTTGAGTTTTGATATTTCGGTTTCATCCACAGCTTTGACGATGGGGCCTAAGCGGAGTTGAGATTTGAGGTCATCGACGGTGAAAGTGGCAGAATTGTTGTCAAGAATGAGAGAGAATCTGAAAACATTATCTTTGCTGATATTTTCCTTGACATACATCATATACAGCGGGTAATCGACAGTTTTTTCATTTTTGTCCAGAGCGGAATTTTTCTGCGGTGCCGGGCTGAGGATTTTGAGAGTCCATACTCCAATTACGAATACGGCGCAAATAAGGACAACATAAAAGAGTTTGTTGCTGAATTTTTTTTGTTGATTATCTTCATTGTTCTGTTTGCCGGCAGATGTTGTTTTGGCGCGGACTGCATTAAAAAGGTTGCCGGTATTCTGCTGGATGAATTCGGCGATTTTGTCAAAGTCCTGATCTTTTGCGGGTTCGGGGGCTTTTTCTTCGGTCGGAGTCAGAGTTACGGTATTGATTTTGTCTGCGACCGGAGTTATGATTACCGGATCGACTGCGATGGAGCTGTCAGAATTATCGGTGATGACTTCGGAAATGGAGATTTTTGCAGTATCTGACGGAGAAATGATAACGGTTGCCGGTTCTGCTGTTGAGGTGGTGATGCCGGATATCTGGATTTGTTCCTTGTGGAAATCGAGTAAATCGTTTTCCTGGAGTTTTACCGGTGCGGTGATTTTGGTACCGTTGACTTTGATACCGTTTGTGCTGCCGAGGTCCTCAATGAAATAACTGCCGTTTTCGCAGTATATTCTGCCGTGGTGTCTGGAAACGCCCTCTGACTCAAGTTGAAGCATGTTATCGACTTCTCTGCCGATGGTGATTTCAAGGCTGTCGAAAATTTTCTCCGGCTTTTCAGTGTTTGTAAATTTTATTTTCATATTCTTCCTGTTTCTTAAATATCCCAATAGAGCTGATCTCCGGGGTGAGTATTGCTTTTTTCAACAGTCCCCGGCGGACATTCAATGGCACAGCAATATTCAAACCAGCGGCAGTCCGCGTTAAATATGCGCCAAGGTTTTGCCTCTTTATATAATTTAATTACTTTTTTTGATTTGTCAACAAAAATTATATCAAAATTGCGCTTTAAAAAGAACGAATGAAGACTTGAGCAGCGTTCAAATATCAGACAGTCCATTTGGCCCGGGACAAATTTTTTGAAAATCAACCCCGTCCCGCGAAGCCAGAACGATTTCGCAATTAATGGTTTTTCGGCGATTGTTGTGTTTTTTGTAGTATTTTTTATCATAATTTCAGAACATATGAACCGCCTGCATGGCGATCGGACCGATGAGAATTATCATAACTGCGGGAAAAATAAACATGACGATCGGGAGAATGATTTTGACCGGAGCTTCGTTCGCAAGTTTTTCCGCACGGGTGAAGCGTTTATTACGGAGCATGTCGCCCTGAATTCGCAGGAGTTCTCCGATACTTACGCCGAGTTCTTCTGCCTGTATGATAGCATTCAGCACTGCACTCAAATCGCTGTGATTGACGCGCAGAGAGAGAGCTTTCAAAGCTTCGGAGCGTTTGCGGCCGAATTGGATTTCATTGAAAGTGCGTGTGAATTCTTCATTCAGAGCATCAGGTTTGCGTTTGGCGAGGATGTCACGCAATGAACTGATGAAGTCTTTGCCGGCCTCAACCGACAGAGTCAGCAAATCGAGGAGGTTGGGCAGGGCTTTCATGATTTCGGTATGGCGTTTTTTGATAACGGCATTGAGCCACAGTCCCGGTGAAACAGCTTCCAGCAAGCCGGCAATCAGTCCGATAAACGGGTGTCCGAGATAGGAAAAAAGCATAAAAAACAATAAGCCTAAAAAAACATTGGCAAATTGTACCGCCAGAAACTCCCTGCCGCTGATCGCATCGCTCAATCCTGCCATTGCCAAGCGTGCAGAAAGGTATTCGCAGCGGCTTTGCATCTGTTCTGTATTGCTCAGGGGACGGAAAAATTTAGCCAGAGGCAATATCATTTTGATTGACAGAGAAAGCTTGCCGATTTGAGTTTCACCTTCGCCTTCGGCAGCTTCGGTATCAAGTGAATTCATGAAGTTGATGAACAATCTGATGACACAGAATGTGGCAATGCCGATTGAAATCGCAGCAAATAATATCATAATATCCATAACATTCTCCTCATACATCAATTGTGGTTATTTTCTTGATGACCAGAAATCCCGTAACATCCAGAATTATGACCAGCACCATCGCAATATATCCTGCGGGGGAATTCATAAAGGCATCCATCATGCCCGGACTTACATTATACATACCCCACATCAGCAGAAACGGCATACAGCCGATCATTAATGCCTGCAGTCTGCCCATTGAGGTCATGGCTTTCAGTTTGTTGTTGATGCGCATGCGTTCGCGGATCAAACTTGCCAGACGCTCAAGAGTGCCGGTCAATTCACCACCGGTCTGGCGTGCAGTGATAACTGCGGTCGCAACCAGTTCAAAGTCATCGCTGTTGATTCTTTTTGCCATATTTTCGAGGGCATCGTCCATGGTGACGCCGAGGCGTATTTCCTGCATCAGCATGCGGAATTCGACAGATATCGGGTGTTTATTGCCGGCAGCGATCTCTTCAAAAGCCTGATTGATGGAGAATCCGGCTTTCAGACTGCTGGCCACATTGCCCAAAGCACCTTCAAGCTGCACATTGAATTTTTCAGTTCTTCTTTTTTTCATTATCCGCAAAATAATTTTGGGGATCGGGAAAGATGCGACAAAAAATATTATAAATACTATGAAAATATGGAACGGCTCCGGTTTTGTCACCCGCAGAAAATAAAACAATGCTCCTGTAATACCGATGATAATACTGAATGCAAAGTTCAAATCAAGAACTCTTGCCGCTGGCAGCTGCAGCAGAATATCATCAAGTTCTGTACTGGTTTCCTCCAGATACTTGTCTTTGTACCTTTTGGATATGAACATGAAAATATCAATGACAGCAAAGCTTAAAAAGAATACGCTCAGCATCGCCATTAAAGCAGGAAAAACAGAGTTTGTCATGATGCTTATTCTCCTTTGTCAGGTGAAAAAATTGATATGTCAAGCGGCAGTTTTGCGCGTTCAATATCCTCCAGAAAACTCGGCACCGCACCGGTTGAAATGTGCTTGCCGACCATTTTGCCGTCTTCTGTCCAGCCGTCATGCCGGTAGAGAAAGAGATCCTGCATTGTGATGATATCACCTTCCATTTTTGTGATTTCGCTGACATGAGTTACTTTACGGGAACCGTCGCGTTCGCGGGATATCTGAACGATGATGTGGATGGCGGAAGATATCTGTTCACGGATCGCTTTGAGCGGCAGGTCAAATCCTGCCATCATCACCAGTGTTTCCAGACGGGCGAGGGCATCGCGCGGGGAGTTGGCGTGGACGGTGGTAAGAGAACCGTCATGACCAATATTCATGGACTGAAGCATATCGAGGGCTTCGCCGCCGCGGCATTCACCGATAACGATACGGTCGGGGCGCATACGCAGAGAGTTGCGTACGAGATCGCGGATATTGATTTCACCTTTGCCTTCAACATTCGGCGGTCTGGATTCAAGACGCACCAGATGTTCCTGATGGAGCTGGAGTTCGGCGGCATCTTCGATAGTGATGATGCGTTCACGGTTGGGGAGAAACGAACTTAAAACATTGAGCAGAGTGGTTTTACCGCTGCCGGTACCTCCGGAGATGATGATATTTTTGCGCAATTTGATACAGATATCGAGAAAATCAACGATATTATTTGAAATTGAACCGAAACTTACGAGGTCTTTTGCCTGAAGCGGTTTTTTGGAAAATTTACGGATCGTGATAGTCGGGCCGATCAGCGAAAGCGGCGGGATGACTGCATTCACACGGGAGCCGTCGGAAAGACGGGCATCGACCATCGGTGAACTTTCATCAATACGGCGGCCGAGCGGAGCAACGATGCGTTCGATTGCAGATTGCACCTGATTGTTATCGGCAAAAGCGGTATCGGTGCGGTACAACACACCGCCTTTTTCGACATAAACATTATCGGGGCCGTTGACCATGATTTCTGTAATAGTATCGACTTTGAGCAGGTATTCAAGCGGACCGAGTCCGATAGCTTCGTGAAGAAGTTCCTGTTCGAGCACATCTTTTTTGATATTGCCGGGCAGATTTACATTGAGCTGATCAATGATTTCTTTGATTGTTTCCCTGGCTTTTTGTTCCAGGCTGTTGTCTGAAGCACCGGCGACGGCGAGTTTTTTGAGATTCAGGCGTTTCAGCAGTTCGATATGGGCGTGTTTTTTGATTTCCTGAATGATGGGACGTGCGCTGTCGGGGATGCCGGAGATGCGGAGAATTGGAATTTTTTCCTTGCCGAATTCATCGAGATTGTTATCTTTGAGAACCGGTTTATTTTCTTTCGGCTGAGATTTTCGCGGTGTGTCCTGTGGGGGATTCTGTGCTGCCTGTGGCGCAGATTGTTGCGGGGCATTGCCGGCAGGAGAAACGAGTTTTATGGTAATATTGCCGAGTTGGATGCTGCTGTCGGCTGGGACGGAAACGATATTGTTGGGAGTGAGTGCGACGCCGTTCAAAAGAGTTCCGTTCGCGCTGTCAAGGTCTTTGATATACAGAGAAGAAGCCTTGACCCGCATTTCCAGATGTTTGCGTGAAACTCCCGGAAATTTGAGCAGAAGCTGACATTCAGCAGATGAGCTTCCGGCATAATACAGCCCTTCCTGCAGTTGAGCTTTGATAATCCGTCTGTCGGGTTGAATAATATGTAATTCTATCATCAGAAGCCTTTTTGTCTTTGTTCGCGTTCACGGTTGTATTGGGGGAGTTCTTTCTGAAGTTTTGCGAAGTCGATACTCTGTGAATCCGAGATGATTTCAGTTTCGCTGTAATTTCTCAAGCTGAGGCTCAATCTGCCTTTCTGACTGGCGAAAACAACCATTTCAACTTCGCGCGGCAGCAGCATCAGAGTGACAGTGTTGTAGGAATTTCTGGTATTTCCCTGCGGATCGGCGGAAGAAACACCGTAGCGTCTGCCGACGGCGAGAACTTTGACATTCTGGAGAATGGTCATGGTTATTGTATCTTTGGAACTGTCGCCTTTGAGGTCGGGGAAACGGAAAGTGCCGATAACATCGACATTGTCCTGCGGCTGGATCAGATTAGTGACGGAGCTTGTGGCATCGACGGGGACGGAAACTGCACGGTAGCCTTTACGCACCTGCGTATTGAAACCGTGACGCTGGGTCACGAGTTTGAGGTCGGTATCCTGCAATATCTGACCGCGGCGCATGGATGTTTCGAGGCGTCTGCCTACGACATTGATTGACTGTGACCACGGGATTTCGCGGGATGCAACGCCGCTGTCGCGCATGCGTTTGATTTCCTTGCGGGTGATATCTTCCAGCAAAATTTCTTCATTTGCAGCTTTATCGCGTTTGAGTTGGATTACATACAGAGTTTCAGCTTCTCCGAGAATTTTCTTTTTTTCAGCATTCAACTGAGCGTAACTGAGGATGAAAGCGAGAAAACCGAAGAAAACAGCGAGAACCAGCAATATTTTTTGTTTCATATAGAACTCCTTGATTTGTTTTTGTCAGAATGTTTATAATAATAAGATATACTTATATTTTATTTTTTCAAGACATTTTCTATCATTGCACAAAGAAATTTGTAAAAATCTTTCAGGGTGGAGATTTCCAGTTCTTCTGAAGGTGAGTGCGGATTGCGTATTGTCGGGCCGAATGAGAGCATTGGAATTTTATCATTTTTGCTCTGGAAAAGTCCGCATTCGAGTCCGGCATGAATGCATTTTATGTCACATTCAGAGTGAAAAAGATTGCGGAATATTTTGCGTGTTTCCTGCAGAAAATCTTCGGACAAAGAGCTTTCCCATGATGGATAAGTATCTTTTATTACGGTAGTTGCCTGCAATTTGCCGAAATATGAAATGAATTTATCGACGAGATCCTGACAGTCCTTGTTGAAAATGCTGCGCGCAAAGAAAAGCATATCGATCGAATTGGTATTTCCATTGATTATGGCAAAGTTGCATGAAGTGCCTACGCAGTTGTACTGATCTGACATGGAAATGACACCGCACGGGCATTTGCGGATGTATTCCGCGAGATAAGCGGAGTTGCTGATGTATTGAAGCGGCGGTTTTTCGAGTTTTTCAAGAATGATGTCAAAGTTTTCATCAACATCGAAAGTTTTAATGATTTTTTCTTTGTACTCTGCGATGAATTTTGCCAGAGATTCAAAATTTTCCACGGCTCCGGTAAATTCAGCTTCGCGCGGGATGGCATTACTCAAATTGCCGCCGGAAAGTTCACTTACAGCGATTTTTGCATGGCTGATGATTTCGAGCATCATCAGAATTGAATTGCCGCGGTTGAGGTGAATATCTGCTCCGGAGTGGCCGCCTTTGAGTCCGGCAATGCGGACTTTGATGCCGGTGAAATTTTCCGGTACATCCTGCTGGTTGACCGCGATACTTGAGCTGAAACGGCAGCCGCCGGCACATCCGATGGTTATTTCTCCCCAATCTTCAGAATCAAGATTGAACAATGCGGCTCCTGCGAGGAATTCCGGATCGATATTATTCGCGCCTATCATGCTTGTTTCCTCATCAACGGTGAATAATGCCGCCAGCGGCATACCGGATAAATCTCCGTCAGTCAATGCTGTCAGAGATGCCGCCATGCCGATTCCGTTATCTGCGCCGAGAGTTGTTCTGCATCCCTTTGAGCGGAGTACGCCATTGATTTCTTCAAATTCGATGCTTTGTGTCGTAAAATCAAAATCCGGGTCGTCGCTCTGCGGAACCATATCCATATGCGACTGGAGGATGACCGCTTGAGAATGGTCGCTTTTTTTGCGGTCAAGACGGACATTGCCGACTGCATCCTGACGGTATTCCAGATTATATGTCAAAGCTGTTTTTTTGAGGAATGCACGGATGCCGTCACAGTAAAATGACGGATGTGGAATACGGCATATTTCTGCAAAAAATTCACAAATACGGCGGGATGATTGGATCGGGTCTGTCATGATTTGGTTTTCCTTGATAATACAATTGCGCTGCGCGGCGGCAGATAGATTGAAAGTTTATGATTGATACAGCAGTCGTTTTTTTCTGCTGCGGTGTGATATGTCTGCGGTTCTCTGATATTTTCAAAGCCGCCGAAAATTGCTGAATCGCTTGACAGGATCAGTTCGTATTCTCCGCAGAGTGCGTTGAATTTCAGATCGGAAAATGATGCTGTCGGGTTGAAGTTGAAAAAGAACCACAGGTCGCCGCGGGCAAATGCAATTGTTTTGTTTGCATTGTTTATTTCCAGCGGAATAAGTTTGTGTTCCAGAAAATGATGACCGTTCTGCAGCTGCAGCATGGCACGGTCAAATGCCGCCAATTCCTGAAAATGCAGAGTGGGATCTTCGCTTAAATGCCATTGGCGTCTGGCGTAATGCATCGACCAGTTGTTTCCTTCGCGCGGGAAATCTATCCATTCCGGATGTCCGAATTCATTGCCCATGAAGTTCAAATAACCGCCGCGGCAGCAGGCAAATGTCAGCAATTTTGACAGTTTATGCAGCGCGATTCCGCGGTCAACTGCCGCAGATGGGCGGAATTTGCTCATGTTATGATACATGTCACTGCCAATCAGACGGAAAATGGCAGTTTGTCCGCCGACGATCGCCTGATCGTGACACTCGACATAACTGACAGTTTTCTCATCCTGTCTGCCGTTGACAGCTTCATTGAAGAGGTAATGCATATCCCAATGGTCATCGGGAATATCAAAAAGTTTGAACCACATATCAGTTATGCCCATTGCCATGCGGTAATCAAATCCGATGCCGTTTTCTGAAAAAGGTGCGGCAATCCCGACCATTCCTGAAACATCTTCTGCAACAGTTATTGCGGATGATTTGATTTGGTGGATGAGTTCGTTTGCCATTGCGAGATAGGTTATGGCATCAATGTCTGTGTCAGAATTGAAGTAATCATTGTATGAGGTAAAGACACGGTTCAATCCGTGTCCTTTGTAAATCATGCTGGTAACACCGTCAAAACGGAAGCCGTCAATATGGTATTCCTCCAGATAAAAGCGGCAGTTGGAGAGAAGAAAATGTATGACTTCATCTTTGCCGTAATCAAAACACAGCGAATCCCATGCCGGGTGTTCCCCGCGTTCGCCGTGATGAAAATACTGATCGCGTCTGCCGGCAAAATTTCCGAGGCCTTCGGCTTCATTTTTGACTGAATGCGAATGTACGAGGTCGATGATGACCCGTAATCCGTATTTGTGTGCGGTATCGACAAGTTCCTTGAATTCCTCCGGATTGCCGAATCTGGAGGCGATAGAAAAGAAATTTGCCACATGATAGCCGAATGAACCGTAGTACGGATGATTCATAACAGCCATGATTTGAATTGTATTGTAATTTGAAGCGGCAATGCGCGGAAGCGTATTTTCAGTAAATTCACGGAATGTTCCGATTGCCGGTTTTTCCTGCGCCATACCGGCATGACATTCGTAAATGAATGGAAAATCAATATTCTTCACGCAGTTGTCATATTTGAATTGATATTTGTTTTCCGGCTCCCAGATCAGTTCTGAAAAAATATTATCTGCCGGATTCTGTACTGTAAAGCGTGCATAGGCGGGCAGGCGGCTGTGGAATTTGCCATTGAACTTTATCTGCAGATTGTAATGCATTCCGTGCTGTAAAAGATTCAACGGCAGTTTTATTTCCCAGTCGCCGTGCGGATTTATGCGTTTGAGTTTGAATTCATCGAGGAGCTGCCAGTTTGAAAAGTCGCCGCAAAGATATATTTCATCTGCGGCAGGGGCCCATTCACGGAAAATCCAAAATCGTGATTTGCGGTGCAACCCGTAGTATTCATGCGCCGATGCAAAATCTTTGAGCCGTTCAGGATGATTGCCGGTCAAGCGGTTGATTTTCTGTAATGCATATTCATGGCGCTGCTGCAGAATATCGAGGTATGGCTCCAGATACGGATCATGCATCAAATTTGAGCGTTCATTCAGCAAACGGGGGAAGGGGGCATCGGTCATTTGATATCTCTCACCAGCGGGCGTTGGAGCATTGCTTCGTAAATTTTTATATATTCCTGAGCTGTATTGTCGTGGTTGAACCGGCGCGGGGCAGTCTGCATTACGCGGGTGATGACTTTGTTCCGGAATTCAGGACCTTTGGTGTAGAAGCGCATTGCCTCATCTATCGCCCATGCCAAACCGCCGGCGTCATGGTGATCAAAACGGAATCCGTTGCCTTCTGTACCGTCTTCGCTCAAATGTTCAACGGTATCGTGCAAGCCGCCGGTGTTCATTGCAATCGGCAGTCCGCCGTAATATTGGCAAGTCATCTGCGGCAGTCCGCATGGTTCAAAACGGCTCGGTATCAGAATGAAATCTGCCGCTCCGAAGCCGAGGTGCGAAAGCGGATCATCAAAATCGCATACTGTAACATTGTTGTGAATATTGTGAAAATTGACAATATCACGGAATACCTGCTGATAACTGCCATTGGCAATAATTGCTATCTGGAGATTCAAATGGCGGTATTTCGCAACAGTATTGTAAAGTATCTCCGCCAGCAATTGACATCCTTTCTGCATCGGATCGAGCCGTGACGGCCAGAAAAGCAGCGGCGCATCCGGATCCTGATGCAGACCTGTACGCTGCTGGAAAGCAAGCTTGTTTATGCGTTTTCCCTCCTGATGATCGAGGTGTGAATATTTCTGAACGAGATTGTTATCCACTTCGGGACGGTCATTTTCATCGGGGGCGTTCAGGATACCTTTGGCGCATCCGGCATGGAATTTGCACTGCATTTCCTGTCTGACCTGCGGGGGGATGAAGTCGTGGCTGCCCATAACGATCTCATTGAGAAATTCCGGGCTGACGGTATTGATGAAGTGCGCTCCGAAAATTCCGCTGGTGAGCAGATCCACATGGTTGGTTGAGCGGGATTCTTCATAATTGTGCGGCGGCCGTTCAAAATACAGGTTGTTCCAGAAGCCGGCAACATCAATACCGCGGTCTTCGATGGTGCCCATCGTCAGTTTCTGGGTATGGATATTGTGTACTGTAAAAAGGCACGGAATTCCCAGTCTGCGGGCGTATGCGGGGATGAGTCCGGTCATCCAGTCATTGCAATGGATCAGATCGGGATTTACTCTCGGTATGATATTGTTGATAACTTCGCGCTGGAAAGCAAGAGCCTGCAGCATGGAGTCTGTGGAATAGTTGCTGTAAACGGATTTGCGGTAATAAAAAATTCTGTCTTCTGCCAGATGGATACGGTTATCGGTAAGATGGTTGTTGTACATCCGGAGTTCTTCGCTGATGAGATTTCCGATTTCCACATGAAACATTCTGCGGTAATGCGGCAAAGCTACATGCACATCGGACCCCTGACGGAAGAGTGCGCCGACCAGAGAGGCTGAAACATCGGCCAGACCTCCGGCTTTGGCACGCAGTTTGTTATACATATTGCCCATTCCGTCGGGGAGATAAGTGATTTCAGGAGTGACGATGAGGATTCGCGGATTTTTATTTTTTTTCTTAATCATTTTAGCAATGCCTCGCAGATATTTTTTGCATTTTGTATTATAAATACATTAAGTTTAATAAATTGCAAGCAGATTTGTAAAAAAATGTAGAAAAAAATAAAAAAATCCAATTAATTTCTTGATATTTTGCAAAGAGGAGTTATATTCTGTATATAGTTTTTTTGAATTTATCTGCGGGCTTAAAATATATCCCCGCGCCAAAGGAGATTTATGCGTTTTCGTCCGTGTATAGACTTGCATGACGGCAAAGTGAAACAGATCGTCGGATCCACTCTGCGGGATTCGGGAGAGCTTACAACAAATTTTGTTGCAGACAAGGATTCTGCATATTTTGCCCGTTTGTATCAGCGGTATGGACTTGACGGCGGACATGTTATCATGCTGGGCCCCGGCAATGAGGCCGCCGCAGAAATGGCTTTGAATGCATATCGCGGTGGATTGCAGCTTGGCGGCGGATTGAATGACAGCAACGGCAAAAGATACCTTGATGCCGGAGCCAGTCACTTGATTTTCACCTCATACATCGTTGCTGACGGAGTGATACATTTTGACCGTTTGAAAAAACTCTGTCAGGTTTACGGACGGAGCCGTATCGTATTGGATTTGAGCTGTCGCAAAAAGGCCGACGGCAAATATTATGTGGTCAGCGACCGCTGGCAGACTTTTACTGATGTTGAGGTCAATGGCGGTGCATTTGATATTCTGGCGGATTATGCGGATGAATTTCTTATCCATGCAGTTGATGTCGAAGGCAAGCAGTGCGGTATTGATGAAGAATTGCTGCAGATATTGAGTCAGCATAACGGAAGAACGATCTCATACGCCGGTGGAATTAAGAATTTTGAAGATATAGAAACTGTAAAACTGCTCGGCAGCGGAAAAATTGATTTTACCGTCGGTTCCGCATTGGATATTTTCGGCGGCGGGCTTGATTTTGCTGAAGTCGCAGCAAGGTACAAAAGGAGTTATTGATGAGACATGAAGCAGCACAGGTGATATTTCAGGAGAATATCAAAAAGTATCTCAAGAGAGCAAAGCTGAAACAGTTGTATCTGGCAACATTGCTGGGGGTTACTTCTTCTGCAGTTTGTCAGATGCTGAAGTGCCGTATCATTATGAGCCGCAATCAGTTGCAGACAGTCTGCAAAGGGTTGAAGCTTTCAATGGATGAAACGCTTGAGCTTCAAACTCTGCTTGCCAATATCCGCAATGGCACAAGTGATTTGCGCTCCCCGTTCAATAAACTGATGAAAACTTACCGCCGTGAAAATAATTTGCAGATTGCACAGTTGTCACAGATGACCGGTATCTCCAGAATCCGTTTGAAATCTTTTGAAAATGATTTCAATGCTGTTTTTACCGAGGAAGATGCAGAAAAATTGGCAAAAGTTTATGACTGTTCTGCAGATTTCCTGATGAAAAAGTATAACTTCATCAATACTGCCATTGTCGAATATACCAATGAAGAATTGCGCAACAATCCGATCCTGGAAGTCGCGGACAAGCCGATCGTTCATTACAATGAACTG
The DNA here is from genome assembly GCA_045538635.1 of Victivallaceae bacterium. Lineage (GTDB taxonomy): Bacteria > Verrucomicrobiota > Lentisphaeria > Victivallales > Victivallaceae > RGIG5270. The sequence continues at coordinate 1,598 of JAZSRU010000034.1, read as the reverse complement.
CGTCAGGTGCATCTGGCGGCTCTGGCAGATTTCAGTAATTATTCAAACAATGTTGATCTGTTTGTTTTCGGCGAGATCCGCAGTACGGAAAGCATCCGTTATGAAATCGAAAAAAATGTCGTTGGTATCACCGCAAAATCTTCTGAACTTGATTTGCCGGTAAATGGTGATATCATTATGTTTGTTACTGACAGAAAGCCGATGATTTATGTCTGCCGCCTTTTCCTCTGTATGAATGCCGACCGCAAATATGTCATTCTGCAGAAAAAAGAAGAGGGTGAGGAATATTACGATATGGCAGGCAATGTTTACATGGAAAAATTGCGTTGGAGTCTCGGTATCGTTGAAATGAAACTGGTTCCGAAATTGCTGGTGTAAAGGGTTTTATTATGGCTGACGAAACTGAATCAAAAGACGGAAAAGGAAACGGCGGGTGCTGCGGATGCTGTCTGGGGTGTCTGGTGGTATTTGCGATACTTGCTGCTTTTGTGCTGGGATTCTGGATCGTTCCGGTTTTGCGTGACAATAACTGGTCATTTGAAGTTTTTCCGCGCAAGGTCGATGAGTTCAGAACCCGACTGGGCAATAAAATAGATGATTGGAACTATCGCTATATCAAGCTGAAGAACACAACAGAGGAAGTTGTGGAGGAAACAGAAGATAAAATTGATGCGGTCAAGGAAAAAGGGGCTAAAGCAGTTAAAAAAGGTAAAAAACTGGTCGAGCCTTTGATCGAAGATGATTTGCAGCCGAATTTAATTGAGGATTGAAACTGATGTTAAACATGTATTGGCAGATTGTTATGTTGGCAGTATTTCAGGGAATAGCTGAATTTCTGCCGGTGAGTTCTTCGGGACATCTGGAGATGCTGAGTGCATTTTTCGGGATCGCGGAGGATGAGCGTTTTACTCTGTCAATAGTACTGCATGCCGGAACGCTTTGTGCGATGCTGGTATTTTATTTCAGGGAGATCATCGGTATTTTTATCAAAAAGCAATACCGTATAATAGCGGCTGTTGTTATCGGTTCGGTTCCGGCAGGAATCGGCGGTGTTTTTATAAAGCTTACTGATATGGATAGATATTTTCACAGTGTGATTCTGGTCGGTGTGTGTTTCCTGATTACCGGAGTATTGCTGCTGATGCTCCGGCAATGTCAGAAAAAGGAGTATGAATATGTGCCTTTGGAAAAATTGCCGTATGAATCCGTATTGGCAATAGGTTTGATGCAGATGGTGGCGATATTGCCGGGGATATCGAGATCCGGTTCCACGATTTTTGCCGGAGCAAAATGCAGATTGAATCCGGAAGATAATGCAAAATTTTCGTTTTTTCTGGCGATGGCGGCGATCGGCGGCGCGACTTTGCTGGAAATTTTGAGTTTGCTGAAAGAAAAAGGTGATATTTCTCAAGGTTTGACTGCGGGAAATTATATAGTTGGTTTTGCTGTTGCAGGGATCAGCGGATATTTGTCGCTGATGCTTCTTTTGAAGCTGCTTAAGAGCAGGAAGCTCGGCTGGTTCAGTATTTACATGTTCCTTGCGGGGACATTCACATTGATTTACAACATATGGAAATGAAATGAAAAAAGTATTATTT
>JAZSRU010000138.1:0-21261 GCA_045538635.1 Victivallaceae bacterium | reverse complement strand
GTATTGAGAACGATTGAGAATATTGCGAGGCGTGAACAAACCTCCCAAAACATCCCACAGAACCTTAACCCTAACAGAAAGGATAAAAAATATGAAAACAACCTCAAAAAAACATGAAAGAATGTATATTATCGGAAGTTTTACACTCATCGAACTTCTGGTAGTCATCGCCATCATTGCAATTCTTGCCGGTATGCTCCTCCCCGCCTTGAATTCCGCACGCAAGAAAGCCCGTATGTCCAGTTGCGCAAACAATTTTAAAACCGTCGGACTTGGTATGCAGCTTTATTCTGCTGATTGGGATGACTATTTGCCCAAAACAACAGGTCAAAACTCTGATCCGAAAAAATTCTGGACCATTAATATTGCCACTTATATAAATCAACAGCTTGAAGCGGGATGGCTGACCAAAAAAACAAAAGTTTACAGTTGCCCTGAAAATGCTGCAAACAGAAAAGACTCTGAAGGTTATGACTACGCACGCGGCGGCAATAAGCGTATTATGGCAACAAATTGGATGCTTGACGGCGGCGGTTCATATCCGTCAGCAACAGGGGCCTACGCTGCCTATTCGGGAAAAGTATATGCAAGACTGACTCGTTTCAAAAGAAGTCCGAGTCAGGTGCGTCATGTTTTTGCTTATCAAGGGAACTATACTGCAGGTTATATTGGTAATTCAACTCCGAACTGCGAGTTGAATTTTCCACACCAAAATATTGCTAATGTAACTTTTGCAGATGGTCATGTTGGAAAATTAACCTCTGCAGAATATAGCAGAGATTTCAAAAAAGAGTCATTTTGGTCACAAAATAATTATTTCCCCTGGAAAGCAAAATGGTTTACAAACGAAGATTAAAGGAGTTTAATATAAAATATGAAAAAAACTGTTATTTTGTTGGGTGTTTTGTTTATGGCGGCATTTGCTTTTGCCAATGAACTTTATACTGCCGCCAATCAGAAAAACTGGAAATTCGCTGATAAAACATTGTCTGTTCCATCTGACAATTCTCCGCTTACAATAAAATTCAATCCAAAAACTCATTTCAGCTCAAATCAGCTGAAAATAAAAAAAGATGCGTTTTATGTCCTCGCTCTCAAAGGGACGCTTTCCAAAGATGCATCAATGTTTTTCTATGTTCAGAATGTTACCAAAGGCGTCTGGCAGAATGCCGCTGTACGCGCTAAAGGCGACGGTACGGAAAAAACTTATTATATTCCGTTCAAATTTGTCAAACCTTTTTCCGGAAATGTTTATGCGCGTATTGAGTTGACCACCAAAAACAGCGCAGGTTCTTTTGAACTGAAATCTCTCAAGCTGCTCGGAACTGACGAAGACAATATGCTCGTTAATGGCGATTTTGATGCCGGCAGTGACGCATGGATACTTGGCAAAGGGGCGCAAGTTACCAAAAATGCCGCCGGTGAAAATGTCCTCGAACTCTTTGCCGAAAAAGCAAAATCTTCTGTCAAAGTCCAATCCGTCGCAATTCCAGTTACCGCCGGAAAAACTTACAAACTCTCATACTCAAATGACTGCGCTTCAGGCTTCGGCAGAAAAACTCTCGAACACGACTTCAGAGTTTATCCCGCCATCAAAAATAAGGCAATCCCCGGCACTGACAAATGGGAAACCAAACACCACGGCAGAATTCTCAAATTTGAAAATGAATTCAAAGTCCCTGCCGGTACAAAAAATATCACCGTCAATGTCGAAGTACGCGATGAGGCAAAAGTCCAATTCTCCGATTTCAAACTGGAGGAACTCGCCGACAAAAATACTGCTGCCGCCGCTGCTGAAATTTTCAGCAAAAATGAAATTAATCTGCTCGACCCGAAAAATAAAGATATGTGGAACGGCATGAAAGATGCCAGATTCACCAATGAAGGCATCTCTGCAAAATTCACCAAAGCAACATCTTTCGGCATCAGCGGACTCCCCATCAAAGACAATGTCTATTATGTAATGAAAGTTACCGCCAAAGCCGAAAAAGGTACTTCCGTTTTCTTCTATGTCGAAAACAATACCAAAGGTGTATGGCAGAATAAAGCTCTCCGCTTCAACGGCACAGGAAAAACTGAAACCCGTTTCATGGCTTTCAAATTCCCCAAAAAAATCGCATCCAATGTTTATGCAAAATTCAGACTCTCAACCAAAGGCGTACCTTCAGGAGCATTTGAATTGAAAGAACTCACTCTTTTCCAGAATGATAATCCCGCAACTTTCTTCAACGCCGATCTCGATGACGGCGTCGTCGGCTGGGACCTCAACAATACAGGCAAAATCGTCAAAAACAAAGACGGCAAAAATGTAATCGAACTCGCAGTCAAAGAACCCGGCAAAATCGTCCGCTTCTTCTCCGCACCAGTCGAAGTCGAACCGCTCAAATATTACCGTTTGAGCTACAATACATACTCTTTCCGCGGCGAAGGCAAAGCATCCATCGAACACGATGTCCGCATGTATCCCATCGCACGCAATCAGGTCCCTATGGCAGGAACCGAAAAATGGCAGGTCGGCCTTGACGGCAGAAACCAGAAAAAATATGCCGAATTCCGCCCCCCGCGCAACTGCAAAGAAGTCATGTTCGCCATTGAAGCACGCGGTCCTGCACGCGTTCAATTCTCCGATTTTAAACTGGAACAATTCACCCCCGTTGTCAAACAGGCTGAAATCATACTCGATCAGCCGTTCAACTTCCGCGACGGAGTTTTCAGCACCAACAAAGCTGAAAAAATCACCGGCTTTGTTGAATTCAAAGAAAAAAATCTCACCGCAGCCCTCGTTCTCAACGACAACGGCAAATCAATTTTCACTAAAAAATGTACTGAATCAGATAACCGTTTTGAATTACCCGTTCCCGCTCAGGGCAAGTTCTTTGAACTCGTAATGTCTGTAAAAGATGCCGCCGGCAAAATCCTATGCACCGAAAAGAAAAACATTCACAACTACGCTCCCAATCCCGTGGAAGTAACTTTCCGCGATGACGGCGTAACTCTCGTCAACGGTAAGCCGTTTTTCCATATCGGCAACTGGTGGTACACCAACCGCGGCGATGTTGATGAAGACCTCGAATTCCTCAAAGAAGCAGGCTTCAACGTTATTTTCCTCCACCACAATCACCCGCAGCGCAAAAGTCCCGACCGCTTCCCGCTCCTCGATATGGTTCACAAACACGGGCTTTGGGGTATCGTCGAACTCCCGCACAAATATTCCGTCACCATGAACGACAAACAGCGTGCCGAATTTAAAAACAAATGGGTCAATCTCATTAAAAAATATCAGAAACATCCCGCGCTGTTCGGTTATTTCGGTCCCGATGAAGCCATGATTCAGGGATACACAGTTGAAACTATTTCCGAATTTTATCACTGGGCAAAAGACAATGATCCCTATCATCCTTTGTGGTACAACGAAGCCCCCGTCGGTACTGTTGCAGAACATCAGGCTTATGCCAATGATACATGCGATGTTTTCGGCGTGGATATTTATCCCATCGGTGCGCCGCACGGCGTTGATCTCGGCGACCGCACTCTGACGGTTATCGGCAAACACACCGACCGCAGTATGCAGGCAGTCAAATTCCGCAAGCCTGTCTGGATGATTATTCAGGGCTTCTCCTGGGCGCACATGCGCCGTCCGGCAAAATTCAAGCCCGCAGATGAAGCCATGCGCAAAACATATCCGGATTATCCGCAGACCCGTTTTGCCGCATTCAATGCAATTCTGCACGGCGCAACAGGGTTGCAGTTCCACTATCTCGGTTATACGGTTTATGTCCCTGATGAATTCTGGGACGCTGTACGCAAAACAACTCTCGAACTGAAATATCTCACCCCCGTGATTACCGCCAGAACCGTCAAAAATCCCGCAATGAAATGCGATAACAAAAAAGTCAATATGATGGTAAAAAATCTCAACGGCAAACTTTATTACATCCTTGCCAATGAGTCAGGCGACAGCATTACTGCCAAATTCACCGGATTCCCCGAAAAACAGCTCAACACCATCTTTGAAGCCAATCCTGTCAAAGTCAGCAATGGCGGATTTGAACTCAAACTTGAACCTTATGCAGTCCGCGTCATGTCCGCAGAAAAATTTGATGCTCCCGACAAAATCTGGCAGAAATCAACTTACCGTCCGTGGAGTGCCAAAATCAAAAATGATGTAAGGAAGTAAGATGACGATCTTTAATGGAAAAATTGATAAAAGAATAACCGAATTTGTGCCTTGTGCCAAAGTCGTGCCGATGGGAAATGCCGCAGACTGCAGCTTTTTTGTCGGCAGGATGTGGCTGCAGCCGCGGGAGATCCTGACGGAAAATGATTTTAGAGATTTTCCGGCAAATTCCCGTATCGTTCTCGATTTTGGCAGGGAACTTTCCGGCGGCATCCGCATCGTCACCGGCAAACGCGGCGGTAAGATCCGTCTTCGTTTCGGGGAGTCAGTTTCCGAAGCGACAGGTGAACCAAATCAATCTCATGCGATACATGATACTGTGCTTGATTTGCCGGTGCTTGGTATTTTGGAATACGGCAATACGGGTTTCCGTTTTGTCTGTATTGACGCGATTGAAGATTTGCAGCTGGTCAATATTCTTGCCGTTGCCCGTTACAGAAATATTGAAAAAAGCGGTTCATTTATTTCAAATGATGTGCTTTTGAACAGGATTTTCGATACCTGCGTGCATACCGTACATATGTGTATGCAGGATTATCTTTTTGACGGTATCAAGCGCGACCGTCTGGCATGGATGGGCGATATGAATCCTGAAATAAATGTTATAAATATGATTTTCAGCGATACTTCCATCGTGCCTGAAACGATGGATTTTCTCCGTGACCGCACTCCGCTGCCGTCAATGATGAATGATATAAGTTCATATTCTTTGTGGTGGATGATCTGCCAATGGGAATATTATCTGCATCAGGGAGATTTGAATTACCTTATGCAGCAGCATTCTTATCTCAAAAAACTGGCGGATATTTTCATTACTTATATCGACGGAAACGGATGTGAAAAACTGCCGGAACTGCGTTTTATTGACTGGCCCACCAGAGAAGATGCCGCTGCCGTCCACGCGGGGCTGCAGGCTGTATTGACAATGGCATTTGATGCGGCGGCAAAAATTGCAGCGGCATTGCACGATGAAGATTTATTCAAAAAATGCTCTCAAGCTCATGCTGTTTTGAAAAAATTTCCCGCACCGTCAACTCCGCGCAAAAGTCCGAATGCTTTGCTCGTTATGGCAAATTTGGCGGATGCAGATACGGTCAATCGCAATATTTTGAGTGTAAATCCTGAATTTGATGTCAGTACATTTATGAGTTATTATATTTTGAATGCCCGCTGTATGGCAAATGATACTGCGGGGGCATTGGATCTTATACGCAAATATTACGGGGCGATGCTCAATTTCGGCGCGACGACATTCTGGGAGGATTTTGACTTTGAATGGACAAAAAACTCTTTCGGTATTGATTCTCTGCCGGTTGCAGGCAAAAAAGATATACATGCTGACTTCGGCAAGTTCTGCTACAAAGGTTTGCGGCACAGTCTTTGTCACGGCTGGGCAGCAGGCCCTGCGGCAATCATTCCCCGTGCGCTTACCGGTTTCAAAATACTTGAACCCGGCTGCACAAAAATATCTCTTGACCCGACTCTTGCCGGTCTTGAATATTACAAATGCACCATCCCCACCCCGCATGGCATAATTGAAATCGAAAACAGCATTGATGCCGCCAAACCTGAAATTAAATTACCTGAAAATGTAACTTTGAATTGAATTTATTATGACTTATTTGAAAAACATTGACCATTACCGCCCGATACCGTTTTACTTTCTCAATACGGTTGCTCCGGAAGACTATACCCGCGAAGCAGTCTTTGAAGCAATGCGCAAAATGAAGGATGACGGCTTCGGCGGCATCGTACTTTTCAACAAACCTCCGGTTGGATTTGATGCCGAAAACTATCTCTCTGACACATGGTTTGAAATCACAGAACGCTTTATCCATGCATGTATCAAATACGATTTGGAACTGTGGATCAACGACGGATTCAATTATCCGCCCGGCGATGCCGCAGGTCGCATCGAAGCAGAGGACCCGACTTTGAAACAGCTCCGCCTCATTCCCAATGCCGACGGCAGACTTGAAGTTGCAGAAGTAGCATGGGGTTTCCCTGCATTTGAAGAGGAAAAAAGCTCCGAACTCTTTCATAAATTTGTTTATGAGGAATACTATAAACGCTTTGCTGAATATTTCGGCAAGGGAATCACAGGATTTTTCTCCGACGCCGACAACCGCCGCGAAAATGCAAAAACGCTCAAGGAACATCCCGACCGTTATTATCCGTGGAGCAGAAATTTTGCCGCCATATTCAAACAGAAATTCGGTTATGCCATTGAAGAAAAACTCAAGGGACTTTTTGATGGAACTGATAAACAGCTAATGCACGATTACTGGCAGCTCTGCGGCGATCTCTACCAGCAGTGGTTCAAAAATAATCACGAATGGTGCAAAGCTCACGGAGTTCTTTATACATTCCACAGTTCAGATTCAGGCCCGCTGAATTATGAATACTGCAAGCGCAGTTCGGCATTTACCGAAGGTGATCCGCTGCAGCTTCTGCAATGCTCCGATGCTCCCGGAACAGATCATGAAATTTTCGTTCTTGACAGCGGAACACATTACGACAAACGCTATTATACTCAGAAAGTTACATTTGCGGGTGATGACGAATTTCTCTACCATCCGCACCGTGACGAAAGTTTATGGGACGTGCGGGCAAAATACGCTCAAAGTGCAGCCGTCCTCAACAATAAAAAACGCGTTATGTGCGAAATGTTCGCAGCAACCAATCACCACATGACTTTCAATGACCTGAACCGTATCGCCGCATGGCAGATAATTCAGGGAATCAATTTCATTGTGCCTCATGCGGTACATCACCGTTTCCGCGAAGGAATTAAATTTTTTGCGCCGCCGGTTTTCAACTGGACAACTCTGGAAGAAGGTGTGCGTGAATTCAATGATGATCTTGCTTATTTCTGCATGGCGGCAGCAGAGGGTGAATATGTCGCAGAATACGCTTTGATCGACCCGACACCGGAAGTCTGGCAGGATGTTTCAAGCACTCAATTTTTCCACCTCTGCGACAAACTCAACCGCCGAGCCGACGGCTATATCATCGTGCCGCGCAATTACAACGGACCGATCCGCAATATCATTGACACAACAAAGGAAATTCCGGAACTGCCCTCCCCCGCAGTCAGCTTTTCCGGCGGTGATCTTGCCTACATGCGCCGCAATCTGAACGGAGTTGAATACCTGCTTGCCGCCAACATCTGGAATCCGGAAAAAATTGCAGGAACTCTTAATTATAACGGTAAAACCTATAATGTCGAGTTCAATCCCGGTGAAATCGCAATTTTCGGCGGTCCGTTTGAAAGATACCGCACTCCGGTTGAATACAAAGTCAGCAAAGTTTTTGACGGCAGTTATCCTGTCGTCTGGGAGCATGAAAATATGATCCCGTTTGACAAAGAAATTGATTTTGTCTGTACCGGAAAAATGACTTTGACCATTTCTGTCCCGGCAGACAATACCGGAAAAATATTTTTCAACGGCACAGAAATTACTGACAGTCAAAACACCTGTATTTTCCACGATGAATACAAGCAATTCACCGTAAATGCCGCCGCCGGAACAAACTCTGTCAAGTTTGAAATTCCATGCCAATTTGTCAAATGCGCATATCTCGGAGGTGAATTTGATGTTGAAGTAGAAACCAGCAAAGATTATGCCGATGTCGCTCACCGCCAGTATCTGTTGGCGATGTACAATCCGACATGGCGCAAATTCACTCTTTCTGCCAGGCGCAACAATTTGTCGCTTGAATGCGGCTGGGAAAAACAGGGCCATGTTTTCTATTCCGGAAGCATCGAACTGCAGCTCGGTGAAGTTGAAGCCGCAGCGGATGAATATCTCAACATTGCCGGATTCAAAGGCATCGCAGAAATCATCATTGACGGCAAGGCTGCTGAACGCAAAGCCATCGCTCCGTATATTTTTGCACTTCCTGCCGGCAAACATACTGTTTCATTCAGAATATGGAACACTATGGGCAATCAGCTTGAACGATTTGCAGTTCCATCCGGCATAACATCACCGATAGAGCTGATATCCGTGAAATAAAACAAACAGCTTACCCCAAAGGCAGCTGCAAAACTTTTTTGAGTTTTTGCTGCAGTTTTTGTGTTCATTTATAAATGGTTATTCAGACGGTTTCTGAAAACACGCGGCGTGATGTCTGCAACACACTTGAATACGCGGTTGAACTGGGAAATACTGCCGAACCCGCAGATGAATGCAATTTCTCCAATGGACAGTTCTGTTTCCTCCAACATCTCTTTGGCCTTGTCAACACGGTAACAATTCAAATATGCATTAAAGCCGATACCGATCTCTTTGCGGAAAACACGACTGAAATAATTGGCTGAAAAAAAGAATTTTTTTGCCACCGATTCGACAGTCAGCGGCTGTGAAAAATTCTCATGTATATAATTCTGCACAGCCAGAATCCTGTCCGGAGCATTGACTGATTCCATAAACATCAGATTATGGTGCGTGGAAACAATCAACTCCCCCATCAAATCAAGATAAGCAATGACCCCTTCAATCTGTTTCTCTGTCAGAGTTACTGTATTTTTACAATATGAATACAATTCAGCACTGCTTATCCCGGTAAGTTCAGAGAGCGATGCAAAATCCTTTTCCTCCGGGCGTTTTTTGCCGTCAATATAAAATTGACCGCTGCTCAAACATCCGAGATATACTCCGTTTTTATCAAAAAGCGGCACTACGATATCAAAAAATCCCGCATGACAATTATACACATAGCTTTTGCCTGAACTTTTGGCATACGATGCCGCTTTATCATCCTGCTTGCGACACAATTCACAACCATTTTCAGTCCCCCGCAATACTTCACACAGAGGATGAAAATGCTGACCGCGTGAAAGTTTCAGAGAAACCCCCTCCGCACTGATAAAATCAATGACGATTCCCAATATTTTATAAATACATTCCTGATATTCTTTCAATTGTTTTTCTTTGCCGAGTTTGGCAAAAACGCAATTAATGATTTCCCGATAATTCATTTTAGGCTCCGGATGTTATTTTTTTGAACATTATGCGTAATATACAACATAAAATGCGTAGTTTCAAGAAAAAAAAGATGTATATTTATTACAAAATCACAATATTAACCTGTTTTGTATAATTGAAAGGACAAAAAATGATTTGTATCCCCAAAAGTGAATTCGCTGAACGCATTATCCGCATTCAGGCAGAAATGGACAAGGAAAAACTCGATGCCATCGCTGTTTACGGTGATGAATACCGCAAAGAAAATTTGCGCTATGTTTGCAATTTCTGGCCGATTTTTGAACGCGGCATCTGCGTAATCCCCAAAACAGGAGAACCCACTCTTGCCGGCGCACCGGAGGGTGAAAATTATGCCCGTGAAATGTCTGTCTGGAGCGATTACCGCAATGTCAAAGAATTTGCCTGTGTTTCAGTTCCCGAAGAAATCGATTACCCGCTGGCTTCTTTTTCCAGCTTGAAAGATATACTGCAAGGCGCCCTCAAAGGCGGCAAACGCCTCGGCCTCGTCGGCGTATGGGACATCCCCGCTCCCATCATGGACCGTGTCAAAGCTGCCATCCCCGGCGTGGAAATCATTGATGCAATGCCGCTTCTCGCCCGTCTGCGCCTGATCAAAAGCGCAAATGAAATCGCATGTTTGAAAGAAGCCGGCCGTCAGGCTTGCGAAGGTTACAAAAAACTTCTCGAATATGCAAACGACGGTACCCCCGAAACTCTCGCCGCAGGCGCCGCCGAAGGTGCCGCCAGAATGGCAGGCGCAGAAGATATCAATTTTATGGTCTTCGGTTCAGGTAAACGCACCGAAACCGTCATCGGTCGCGCCACCAACAAAATCATGCGCAGCGGTGAAATGGTGATGGCTGCCATGGCTGTTCAATATCAGGGATATGTTTCAACTGTTGAATACCCCTTTGTCATCGACAAAGCAACTGATGAACAGAAAAAATTCCTCAATGTCCTCTTTGAAGCAGCCAATGTCCAGCAGGATTACCTCAGAGCCGGTGTCGTCGCCGGTGAAATGGTCAAAAAAGTCAAAGAAGTCTTTGCAAAACACAATATGACCCAATACGATCTCTATCCGCCCATGCACGGTATCGGTTTGGCAGAAGCTGAATCCCCCTACCCCGATGAAAATACATCATATCTCTTTGAAGAAGGTATGTGCGTAAACAGCGACATCAGTATCTGGGGACATCCGGCAGGCAGCAACCGTATCGAAGAAGGCTTTGTCCTCACTGCCAACGGCCCGGAATCCATCACACCCTTTATCCGTGAACTCGTAGCGAAAGGAATCTGAAAATGAACGGAGGGAAAAAAGTCTGGTATTTTGCCGATGGTTATCTGCCGGAAAAAGTCAACAACGGCCCCGCAGAAGCACATGAAGCATTAATGTTTTTCAATACTCATGAACTTGATTCAGAAGTCATCATTGATGTTTATTTCAGCGACCGCGATCCGGTCAAAGGAATAAAGGTAAATGCCCCTGCAGAACGGGTTATCGCTCTGCGCCTGGATCACCCGGAAGATTTGAACGGAACAGTCATTCCGCCGCTGACTCAATATGCATTGCGCATAACTTCAGCACTTCCCATCGTATGCCAATTCGGACGCGTGGACACTACACAAAATGCAATGAGTTATTATGTAGGAGTCGGTCATGCAGAATGACCGGAAATAATTTATGAAAAAAATAATCACCGTCACCGGAGCGATTCCCGTATCTGAATGCCGGATGATTCTGTCTCATGAACACCTCTTCATCGACTTGACAAATCAGAAATCGGCAGATGCTTCCCTGCGCCCTCTGCAGAAAACTGATTATGCAAAGATGATGACTGATCCATACTACATACAGGACAATCTGCTCATGAACGATTTTCAGATCGCAGTAAATGAATGTATGGTACTGGCTGAATCCGGATGCAACACAATAGTTGACTGTTCCACTCCGGAAATCGGCAGAAATCCGGAACAGCTGCGCAATCTGGCGATTGAAACAAACCTCAATATCGTCATGGGCTGCGGTTATTATACCGCAGACACTCATCCTGCAGGTTTTGCCGCAAAAAGTACCTCTGAAGCATCAGAGGATTTGATTTCACAGGTAATCAACGGCGAAAACGGAATTTTCCCCGGTATCATCGGAGAAATCGGAACATCCAAAGAAATCCTGCCCGATGAGGAAAAAGCTCTCATCGCTGCCTCTGCCGCGCACCGCGCAAGCAATCTGGCAATTCAGGTACATATTTATCCATGGTCAACCAACGGATTGCAGGCAATGCAGATTTTACTTGAACGCGGAGTTGCTCCGCAAAAAATCGTCATTTGTCACAGCGATGTCGAGCCTCAATGGGATTACATAAAAGCACTCCTGAAAGCCGGAGTTTATGTCGAACTGGATAATTTCGGCAAAGAATTCACTCCTGATACAAACGGATTTGCCGCCGGACATTTCATCAAAGACACCGAACGCGCCAAGCTCGCCGCCCGGATAATTGATGAAGGATACGGTTCCCAACTGCTGCTGGCAAATGACATCTGCCTCAAATGTATGCTGATGCAATTCGGCGGTCAGGGCTACAGACATATTTTCAATAATATTCTGCCCATGATAGAAAAACACGGGATTGACAGAGATTATCTGCAAAATACCGTAATGCGGGAAAATCCGCTCAATATGCTGGCTGTATGAAACTCATAAAAGGGGATATATAAAATGAAAAAACTGATACTTTTTTTAATTTCTTTTGCTGCAATATTGCTGTCAGCAGAAGAGAGAAATCTCGTTCTGAACGGTAAATTCTATGGCAAGGGGAAAAACTTTCCGCCTTTCTGGATGTACCGTTCTCATACACCAAGCACAGTTGACTGCTTCCCTGACGGTGGGCCGAACGGATTAGGATTTCTGCGTATCCACGGCAGAAAATCTCTGATTCAGGTAATCCAGAACAACAATTCTCTCGTCAAAGATGAAAAATACCGCATCAGTGCATTTGTCCGCACACGCAATCTTGACGGCAAACGCAACTGTGTGGCAATCCACCCCGGAGCAGTAAATTCAAGTCTGAAATTTCCGGCAAATCAGCCGGAGTGGAAATATATTGAAAAAATCCATTCTGCTTATTCCACCGGCGATAAATTCTATTTCGCTATCGAAGTCGATGCTCAGGACGGAGTACTCGATATCGCTGATCTGAAAATCGTACCGCTCGGTCAGGTCGGTATTGAAAAATCAAAAAATCAAATCCAAAATGTTCCGCAAGCTCTCGTTCCCTTGAATCTGCTGGAATACATCGACATCCAAAAGCCGGAACTTGACTTTTTCTGGGTCGGTGAACTCCCCGGGAAAAAAGAAAATTTGAAATGCGTTTTTACACTCAACAGCAAATCAATTACAGTCCCATTTGCCACCGAAACTTTCAAAGTAAATTTCTCAAAACTCTCTCCGGTAAAAGGAAAAAATACCCTTTCTGCCCAAATTGTTGATTCCAACGGAAAAACTCTCTTCAAACGCGACTATCCGGTACGCTTTATCACTGTTCCTGTCATAAAGGACCGCCCCAAACGCCTCAATAATATGGTCAGAGTCATATATGAAGGAAAAATTACTGCAAATAACAGTAAATCTTTTGCCATCGACCGGAACAGCTGGATACTCTTCCGCTATACCGGACAGGAAACGCCGGAACTGACAATCAACGGCAAAACTGTTCTCGCTGCAGATTTTCCGCAAAAAAGCGGAGTCCGTTATCTCGAAGCCGGAACTTATGAACTCAAAAATAACGGCGGAGAGTGTGATATTTCCATACGCATAATCCCTGATATGCACATGTTTCCGCTCTGGAACATCAGATTTCCCGGCAACGGAGCATATGATTGGGAGTTTGCCAAAAAACACATGCTCCCCGCCCTCACAGTAATCAATATCGGCGGCATTGGCACCGAAGAGAAAAAAGAGGTGGAACGCTTCGGCTTGAAATTCCTCTCAAACTCCAGCGCAATCAAATTCGGCACTGCGGAAAATCTGGCAAAAAAACTTCAAAATGACAAAGCTCTCAATGATACTCTCCATGACGGAACTACTATGGACGAAGTCGAATACTGGGATTGCAAGGTCCCCGGTCCCTACGCACAGGGATTGCGTCTTTTCAATAACAAAAACAACAAGGATATCCGCACCTGGGTCATCGGACCTCCGACACATTCTTATTCTGATTTCATTTCAGCCGTAGCCAATGTTTCGGGCGGACGCGGCAGATTGCTTTATGAAGTTTACAACCGCGCACAGTTTACTGAAGAAGATGCAAAAAATTATATCCGTCAGACTGCACACCATGCATCTCAATACAAGGATATTGCCCCCGCACTGTTCAACAATATTTCTGTGATTCTCGGCAATTTCTCCGCCGCACCGCTCATATCACTGGATAACATACCGACGGTTGACTTCCGTTACTATCTGGACATGCAGATGAATATGCTTGCCAATGATCCGAAACTGGATAATTTGAGCGGAGTCGGATACTGGGGATCAATGAATTGCGATGAAGAGATATTGCGCTGGTGCTTTGCTCTGCTGAAACACTACTGCATCGAAGGCAATACTTCAATGCTTTCAGAAAAATACGGATATACTTATAATTTGAAACTGTGCAAAAATCCTGACTTTGAAGACAAACTCAATTGCTGGCAGACCAGCGGCAAAGTCGAAGCTGCTTCAAAAAAAGGTTTCGGAGCAAAATATCAGAAGCGTTACGGTTCAGTTTATCCGCAGGGCGATACATTTGCACTTCTCACCCGTGAAGCAGACAAACCTTCCGTTGTCCGGCAGAAAATTACCGGACTCGTCCCGGGAAAACTCTATTCTGTTTACTATATGACTTCAGATTATGATGATGTTCTCAAAGATAAATTCGCTCCCAAACGGATCGGATTGACTTTGACTTTACCGGGAACAACAATCGTCAGAAGAAGTTATTATGTTGACAGCCGCAAGAGCAAAGCCATCAAAGCCAGCATGAACTGCTGCAAGTATGTTTTCCGCGCCAAAAGCAGCGAAACTGAATTAGTTTTCAGTAACGCAAAAGCTCCTGCCGGCAGCAGACAGACATTGAATTACATCACCGTAAGACCATACTTTGAACGCTGATACATAAGGATAAAATACAGATACCGTGTAACTGAAACCCAACCTCTTAACAGAAAGGATAAAATATGAAAAAAAGCTCGAAAAAACATGAAAGAATGTATGTTATCGGAAGTTTCACTCTGATTGAGTTGCTTGTCGTCATTGCCATCATCGCCATTCTCGCCGGTATGCTGCTCCCTGCTTTAAACAATGCCCGTGAACGCGCACGCACTGCCGTCTGCAGCGGCAATTTGAAAACACTTACCGGCATGTTTACTCAATATGCAGATGACAGCGACGGTTATTACATCCCGTCCAATTACAATAACTTCAGTTCCACTTCCGGCAGTATAACCTGGGCAAAAACTTTTGAAACTCATTTCAATATTGCAGATTATCAGAAAACAAAATATATGTTCTGCCCCAAACGCAAAACTATTAATGAAGTAACCAATGCTCCCGGCAACAAAAATTATCCCGGATATGGCGTTTTGTCATACGGTCCATGCCGCATTGCTGTTGCAGGTTACGGCCAGTCAGGTCATCCCTTCAAAAGCTCAAGAATCGAAAGAGCCAGCTCGACAATTCTTTTAAGCGATGTCATCTATTTCCATACCAACGGTCAGTATGAAGGAACCGGATATTATGTTATTGATAATACCGGAACCGGCAAAGGCAAAGGTTCAAGCAGCGGTACAGGCAATATAAACGGAACTCATAACAAATTTGATAATATTGGTTTCTGTGACGGTCATGTTGAATCTGTTGCAACTAAACTCGTTCATTGGTGGCTTGATGACAACGGCTCAATGCTAAAAAGCCGCGAACTCGGAATTCTGGAAAGGCCGTAAATCATGCCTGAAAAAAAACAGGAAACATGGATTTGGACAGAACTTCTGGCGTTTGACTGCACAGCACCGGATTGCGGTGTCAAAGCATATATCGACCGTCTTGGTTTTGTTCCGTCCGGAATTTCATGTCTGACATCCGCTGTAGATTTCATTCTGCTTTACAAAGGCATGGATGATGAGTATGAACTTTTTCCGGATGTCTGCGCCCGCTTCGGACATGCGCGCAATGAAGAACGCGAACGGCAGAAATGGACAAATTTCACTCTCCGCAAACTCGTGAATGAACTTCACAAATACAATATAAAAGTATTTGTTTCCGTATTCATCCTCAATTTGCGCAACAAATATCATGAGGAATTTGTATCTCTCCACCCGGAAATCCGTATGGGCGACAAAATATACGGGTTGGATAATGCTGTATCATTTCTGTCATGCCTGTCTGACGGAACACTTTTTGAAGATATTTTCATCCCCAATCTGGTCAAAGTTGTAAAAGATTACGGCTTTGACGGATGGCACGGTGCTGACGGCGAAGGTCCCGGCTGGAATCTGACTCACTCTGATTCTTCGGACGGTTTCGTTTTCCGCTTTGCAGAATATCTCGGCAAAGACAGACTTCCTGCCAAATATCTGCAAAAAGCTGATCACTCCGAAGAAGCAATGGCGGAAAGGCTTGATTACATCTGGCAGAACTTCCGCAATGAATGGGCAAAATTCACATCTGACTGTTGGGTGCGCTTCTGGCAGAAAGCAGCAAAAGCCATGCATGATATCAATTGTGAAGTAATGATAAATTCTCCCTTTGCCAAATCCATATTTGAATCAATTTTCTATTTCGGTCTGGATTACAGAGAGTTGAACAGCGTCGGAATAGATTATCTGCTGACCGAATCGGTTACTACAAGCTGTTCGTTGAATTACGGCGGTTATGAACGCGTTTTTGACTTCAGCACGATGATTGCCGAAATGCGTGCAATTCTTCCTGACATGAAAGTTATTGTCATGCCCGGAGTAAAAGATGTCGTCGAAAGTTATGACGCACTGCGTCATGCTCCATGCAGATTGGAACGGGATATTTTCGCCAATGTCAACCAGAGCATTTTTGACGGCTCCAGAGCGCATCGTGCCGCTGACGGACATCTTATCTGTCTCGGCGACGGCATTTCTCCGGAAGAATGGCATTATCTTGAAGAGATAAAAGAAATGTCTTTCGGCTTCGATACTGCAAAAGCCGGCGATATGATGTGGCTGATATCTCCTGAAATATTTGATCCTTTGGTCAAAGAATATGAAAATTTCGGAACCATGCCGCCGTATCAATTCCCGGCAGTATTGACTGAAACACAGAATCTGGATATTTCATGCGTGACTTTGCCGCAAAATATAAACAAAACAAATCAGGCACTTTTTGTCCCGATGTTCAATCTTTACAGTGATGAGATAAAAAAACAGATACTCAGCCGCACTTCGCTTACAGTTCTGATGGGGCGGCTCGAAGATGCCGGTCTGCCGGAAAATATCAAGTGTATCAAATGCAGACTCGCAGAAAATTATACCTTGTTCTGCGCGCTGCTCAATGCAAATGATTATGAAGAAAAAATCATTCCTTCAGACCTCCCAGCTGAAAAATTTGACTGGCGTCCGACATATTTTAAATTCATCTCGACCAGAATCCCGCGTACTGAAATCCCCGCAGCGTTTTTTGATGCTGCAGGCGAACTTATCCGCCAAAATCTGCCGCCATCCCCTCTGCTCAACCCGCAGGACGGCGTAACACATATGCATTTTCAGGAATCAAATGGTGATGAATGGATCGCTCTTTTGAGCCACCGCGACACTTACGGTATTGCCCGTTATCAGGTTTCTGACGACTGCAGCATTAAGAAAAAAAGTCCATTCCCCTACTCTATGGTACACAGTGCAAACGGCTTGCTCGCGCTTGCAGAGCATGATTCTCCGCTGCACCTGCCGCCTCGCGGTATAATATTAATCAACATAAAAAAGGAAAAAAACAAATGAAAAAAACTTTATCCTGTGCAGTACTTTTAAGTGCCGCATTGTTTTGCGCCGCTGAAACCTACAACTTTAACACCCCCTCTGCATGGCGCAGAAACAAAGATTTCATTCCCGTTGACGGCGGTGCAATGCAAATAAAAGTTTCCGCCCATCTGTCCGGACGCAATGCTATTTCTGTCGATCCGGAAAAAACTTATAAATTTTCATTTCAAATCAGACGCGCTCCCGGTTCAGCCAAACAACCCGCGGTTTATCTCTCATGCATTCCTGCCAACGAAGACGGCCGCGCAATCCATATGCACAATGTAACTCCGCTCAAAGGCAGCGATGCCGTACTCGTAAATGATTGCGCCAAAGACAGCACCGAATTGCTTGTCAAGCCCGAAAATCACCGCTACTGGGCATCCATCAAATCATGGCGCGTATGTTTCAATGCCGCTAAAGACTTTTCCGACCTCCCCAATTTTGCCGTCACCAACAACATCAACAAAGTTGAAAAACTCGCCGACGGAACTGTGAAAGTTACTCTCCGCGCCAAAGCCGGTGTCGAAGCTAAAGCCGGCACTCCCGTCAGAATAACTCAGGGCGGTGCATATATGTATCTGGCAACAATCAAGCCGACCGATGCATGGCAAACCATTACCGCCACAGTAAAAGGTGTTATTGAGCAGGGATGGCGCAATAATGTTTTTCCAGCAGGCACTGCAACTTTTGTTCCTGCACTGCTTGCCAACTGGGGGACAAGCGGTTCTGCTTTTGAAATAAAAGATTTCAAAATAGAAGAATTGTGATATGACTAAACTGATCATTTTTGACCTTGACGGAACTCTGATAAATTCAGTCGGCGGCATCGCCAATTCAGTCAACAAAACCCGTATTGATCTTGGATTTCCGGCACTCGATGAATCAGTTATTACCTCTTTTACCGGAGACGGGGCAAAAAAACTCCTCGAACGCTCTTTCGCAGATGTCACCCTCCCTGTCCCTGTCGAAGAGGCTGTGCAGCTGATGATAAAGAATTATGCTGCAGATCCTCTCTGCAATACTTTTCTCTACCCCGGCGTAAAAGAGGGCCTCATCAAACTGAAAGAAAATAACTGGATCATGGCCGTTGTCAGCAATAAACCACAGCTTGTTGCTGAAAAAATCCTTGCCGGATTGAATATAGCAGAACTGTTTGATGAAAATATCGGCGGCGGAACCGGATTTCCGCTGAAACCTGCTCCTGATGCCATGCTGTATCTGCAGAAAAAATACAACGCAGATATTGAATATTCATACATTGCAGGCGACAATCACACCGATATGAATGCAGCACGCAATGCCCAAATGAAAAGTATATTCTGCCGTTACGGATTCGGTATCAAACTTGATTCAGTTTCAACCATTGAAGTTGATGATTTTACTCAATTAACAAATTATTTACTGGAGGTTTTATGAAAAAATTTTTACTGTTCGCCCTGGCTGCAGGTTGTATGGCTGCTGTCAGCGCACCGGCGGACGAACTGATCTTTAACAGTTCACTGGATGCCAAAAACCGTTCGTTCCCGAGCGGCTGGATGCCATTGACACGAGGCGGCGCACAAGTCGAATATTTCCGCGAAGGAGGCCCGGACAATAAACCGTTTTTCCGCTTGAAATCCCCCGATGTTGCCAGCAGACTCCATCAGACCAATCTGAAACTTGTCAAAGGTGAACAATACCGCATCGGTGCATGGTTCAGAACCAGAAAAGTAATCAACCGTATGTCCGGTATCCGTGTTGCATGCAGTTCCAATCACATGGAACAAAACGGCGATCATCTGCTGGTCGGACTGCCGGAAAATCTGTCCAAATGGCGTTATTTTGAGCGTGTCATCACTCTGCCGAAAGAAGAAAAACCTCTTTATCCCTATTACAATGTCGAATTGATCCTCGATGAGGGCGGTGGCGAACTTGATATTGCCGGCATCACCCTCAAACCGGTCACTCAAAAAGCAAAACTCAATTCAAAATCACAGATGGATAATGTCGTTCCTTGCCTTGTCCCGCTCAATATCCTCTATTATATTCCGGAAAAAAATCCCGCCATTGAATTCCGCTGGGTCGGTACATTCGCAGGAGACCCGGAAAATTCTGAATGTGAATTTTATTTCAGCAAAGACAAAAAAACTGTCAAAGCTCCATTCTCTTTTGAGCGTTTCAAAGTGAATTTCGGTAAACTTTCTGCCAAAAAAATACAGGATATGCGCATCCGTATCGTCAGCAAATCTTCCGGCAAAGTCTGGTACGAAGAAACTTATCCTGTCCGCGTCATGCCGATACCGCAGCTGCCGGAAAAATCAAAAAAACTCAACAATATCGTTACCGAAGTATTCAATAACAAAGTCAAAGACGGCGAAACTGTCAATATCGTCAACAACCGTTACGGATTTGTTCTCTTCCATTTCGATTCAAACAACGGAAAATCATTCACCGCCGCATTGAACGGTAAAAATATTTTCAGTGACAAAACCCAGCAGCATGAAGTCATACGCGCACTCGATCCCGGAATATATTCAATAAAAATTACCGGTGCAGACGGCAGATTGCAGGTCAGATTGATCCCCGATGTCATGACTTTCGCCCTGATGACTCCGCGTATGCCCGGAAACGGCAGATACAACTGGGACTTCGCAAAAAAATATCTCTTGCCGGGACTGACCACCATCAATGTCGCCGGATTCACAAAAGAACAATTCAATGAACTCAATCAGCTCGGCAGAAAATACCTCGAAAATTACGGTATCCAGAACTGGAGCAATCCCAATATTGCCGAAGATGACCTCCAGAGAATGCAAAAAAGTAAAGCATTCCGCAATCCTTACAGCCACGGCAGCACAATGGATGAATCAGAATGTTTCTATCCTGTTATGCTTGATCCTTATGCTTATGCATTAAAAAAATTCACCAATCCCTATGACAAACTGATCGTAACTTATCAGACCGGTCCTGTCACAGATGCCCTGCTCAATGCCATTTCTGCCGCCGCCAATGCATCGCGCGGCAAAGCATGGCTCGCCTTTGAACTTTATCCGCGCGGTCAGAAAAACCTTGCCGATGTCAAAGCCATGTTGAGCAATGCCGCTCAGGAATGGAACATGTTCCGCGACTGCGCTCCGGGATTGTTTTCAAAAGCCGGTGTCTGCTGGGGTAATTTCTCCTGCCCGCCGAACATATCACTCGCACATTATCCTGATATTGATTACAAAGTCATTATCGATATGAAAATGCACGAAGTTGCCAATAATCCTGCATTTGACGGTGTCGGCAAGGTCGGGTTCTGGGGTACTTATGCCGCCGATGAGGAAATCGCCCGCTGGAGTTTCCGGGTGATGCGTCATTATGCTTTTGAGGGCAATAAAGAACCGCTTTCACAGAAATATGGTTTCACCCTCAAACCGGGACATATCAAAAACGCAGACTTCACCGATGGTCTGAAATACTGGAATGTTTCCGGCAATATCATTAAGGAAAAATATGCCGGTTACGGCAAAAACTCAATAAAATTTCACGGCTCAACCGGTGCCGGAGATGATTTTGCTCTCTTTACCAAAGAAAAAGGCACTCATGCCGAATTGAGCCAAATCGCCAAAGGTTTGAAAAAAGGCAGAAAATATCTCCTCTACTTCTATGTCGGAGATTACGATGATGTTATCTGCAACCGCAAAAAAATCGGTGCTTTGCCGCTCAAAGTAACTCTTGACGGAGCCAAAATCCTGGAAAAAACCCACTATATCGGCAACGCAACCAAAAGCAATCATGCTTATGTGAATATCCACAAAATCATCTTTACAGCTGAAAGTGATGAAGTCAAGTTGACTTTTGATAACAAAGATGCACAAGATAACAGCATGCACATGCTCAATTACATCTGTCTGCGTCCGTATTATGACAAAGAGGAACTCTGACCTATGAAACTGAGAGTAATGAGCTACAATGTCCAGTCCGGATTCGCCAACGGCAGACAGGTACATGATTATATCCCGCAGGCGGCACACATGGCATCTGTGAATGCCGATGTGATCGCCTTGCAGGAGGTTGCCATCCGCCATCCGCACGGCAAACCGGTGGAATACC
>JAZSRU010000055.1:0-49262 GCA_045538635.1 Victivallaceae bacterium | reverse complement strand
CGCGGCGCTGACCGCGCTTTACTTACTCCGAGAGAGCCGAAAGTATTTTTTTTATCTTGCTTTCTTTTTTTAAAAAGAAAACAAGTGAAACAGCTTTCTTTGTTTTACTTTCTTTCACTGCGAAAGAAAGTAAACAACTTCCGATAATCAATATTCAAACAAGGCATTGATATCTTTAACTGTTTCTTCCACTATTTTCGCGCCGCCGTCAAAGGTTACAAGACTGCTTGCGGGCGCGCTGCCGTACCCCGAAGTACCGGAACGCTCGCTGGGAAGATATGTTCCCTGATTGCCGTTGGCAAGCTGAACGAGGAAAGTCTGTTCCGCTTTGCTTGCGCCTTTGATACGGTCGCCGTAATCAAGATAAAATTCAAACGAATCAGTTGCAAAAACCGCTCCACCGATACGGAGTGTATGCAATTCCATCGGAACTGATTTCACCGGATTTTCATAACGGCGCTTAACACCCATCAGCCAATTCAAAGTACCGCTGTACTGACTGCCGTTTTTCTTCATTATTTCCAGAGCTTCTGCGATCTGAACCTTATTTTCTTCATATTCTTTATCAGTAATAAGGCGCGGAGGCAATTCGATAATACGGCAGTTGTTTTTGACAAATGGTTCCGCATCCGCTGTCGGAGCAATTACGGGGAGAACTTCATTAACTGAAGCCATGATACGGCGGGCAATCTCTTTGCAGCGTGCCGCACTGTATTCAAAGTTGAATGCGCGTTTGCCCCATGCCCAGTCAATCGCATCATCAGCAAGTTCGCCGCGAAGTTTCATCATGCGGGCGTCAGCTTTGCGATTCATTATTTTATGCGGAGACTGGTCGCCTGCGGGGGAGCATTGCGGCAGCAGGTAAACATTTTCACCGTATTTTTCAGCAACGAGTTTGCGGTCTTCGCCCCAGTAGTCAGACGAAACAATACTCATTGCCTCCATGACTTGTGACGGACAGGCAATATTAATGATAATACCTGTAAGTTTATCTGCCATATCATAGGCTGCCATGATATTCAATGAGTGGTCAACATGACCTTCAGCATGGCTGATACCGGGCATAGCTTCATCGGCATACATGACACCGCCTTTGCCGTCAACTACAATACGGCGGCATTCACCGACGGCGGCTTCACCCATACCGTAAGCGATTTTGCCTGCTTTGCGGTTGTTCCATGCATCAATAATACAGGCAGAAAGCCTGTCCAGCAGCAAAGCATAATACTGTTCGCTGTCAACAAAATCAGGCTTCTCCCTGCGGATTTCATCCGGGTCGATTCCGGCATTGCCGATAGATGTGGCTATCATACCGCCTATCCAGTTTTCTCTGGGAAGAATTTGACCGTATTGCGGGGCAGTATGAGTATGAGTTGCCGACCCGAAAATATTCAGTACCGGGATACCGGTTGCAGCAGAAGCCTTTTCGCGTACTTTATCAAAAAGAAATGAACGCAACCCTACCGTATCAACCGAAAGAATAACTGCTTTTTCCGCTCCGGATTCAATCGCCATCGCAGTTGCAGTCAAAGGAAGATGCACTCCGTTTGACAGACGGTTGAACATCTGTCCCGCCAGCATTACAGGTCCTGACGGAGTGATATCAACTCTGCTCCAGCCGATTTTAATTTGTTCAGACATTTTTGACCTCTTATTTTTCAAACATCTTGTTGATATCTTTTATGGATTCATTGACGATCATATCGCCGGCTTCGGGAGTAACAATACAGCTTGCAGGTGCGCTGCCGTATCCGGTAGTACCTGAACGGCGGCTGGGGAGATAATTTCCTGCAGGTGCATTGGCAAGCTGGATGAGGAAAGTCTGTTCCGCTTTGCTTGCGCCTTTGATGCGGTCGCCGTAGTCAAGATAAAGTTCAAAAGTATTAGTGGCAAAAACCGCACCGCCGATACGCATTACATGATGTTCACGGGGAACGGATTTAGCTTTTGAATTATAACGGGTGATAACTCTTTTGTTATAGTTGAGATTGCCGTTATAACCTGTCATGCCCTGCTCTTTCATGTCTTTTTCAATTTGTTTAACAGCGGCAACGGCATTGTCGCGTTCTTTTTCAGTAATGTGTCTGGGCGGCAGTTCAAGAATACGGACGGTGTGTTTGACAACGGGAGCTGCTTCAGCAGTCGGAGTAATGACGGGAAGAACTTCATTGAGTGAAACCATGATACGGCGGGCAAGTTCTTTGCAGCGTGCATCGTTGTATTCTGCATTGTAAGCGCGTCTGCCCCAGCGCCAATCGGTAACGGGATTTTTGAGCTGACCGCGAAGCTGCATCATGCGGGCGTCAGCGGCACGGTTCATGATTTTATGCGGAGCCTGATCGCCTGCGGGAGAACATTGGGGCAGAATAACGACATCTTTGCCGTATTTTTTGGCAACTTCTTCGCGGACATAGTGCCAGAAGTCGGCAGAAACAAATTTGTGTGCTTCATTGACCTGTGAGGGACAGGCAAGATTGATAATAATACCTGTAAGTTTACCGCAGTTTGAATAAGCTGCCATAATGTTGAGAGAGTGGTCAACATGACCTTCGGCATGGCTGATACCGGGCATAGCTTCATCGGCATACATGACACCGCCTTTGCCGTCAACTACAATACGGCGGCATTCGCCGACAGCGGCTTCGCCCATACCGTAAGCGATTTTTGAGGGTTTGCGATTGTTCCATGCACGGATGGCGGCATCGGAAAGTTTGTCAACGAGGAAGAAGAAGTAATCTTTGCTGTCAACAAGGTTGGGATAATCTTTGCGGTATTGTTCAACATCCACACCGATATTGCCGCTACCGATTCCGAGAGCGGGTTTGAAACCGCCGTTCCAATATTTAGGGGGAACGACTTCACCGTACTGCGGTGCAGAATGGGTATGAGTGGCAAAACCGATGATGTTCAAAGCGGGAACGCCGGTTGCAGCAGAAACTTTTTCTCTTATACGGTCCATGAGCGGTTGACGGAAACCGACTGAATCCAATGAAATCATAATAAATTTTTCATTCCCTGATTCAACTGCCATCGCGGAAGTAAATAACGGGTCATGTACTTCAGTTGCGAATCTGGGGAACATCTGACCGCCGAGGAAAGTCGGACCGAGAGGGGTGATATCATTTTTTGCCCAACCGACTTTGATTTGCTTTTCATTTTTGGCTGCGGGACATTCATTCTTGGCGCAGATACAACCGCCGATAAAAACAGCCGCAGCACTCAATAATGAGATAATTGTTTTTTTCATTTTTTTATCCTTATATGTTAAATTGACAATAAATAGTAAATTGACGGATAAACTTCACCGATTTTGAACTCACGAACACCGTCAGTCATTGAAGACGGAATTTCAGCGGTATATGCACCGTCGGTGTCAATACTCCAGAGACGCATATTTTTGACACTGCTCTTCATGCGGATAATCGCATCGATCGGCTCGATGAGAACCGGACCATGTCCGAGAGAAATGCGTTGAGTGTGGTCTTCATTGTATTGGGCATCGGTATTTTCTGCACGACCGACGGCAGTGACGAGAATCAAACGGGCATCATTAAGGTCTTCGCCGGAGAGTGAAGTCAAAGTAACAGTTGCAAACTCTTCGGTCATTTCAAATTCAACACCATCACGAAGCTGAATTTTCTGACCTTTTTTGAAGTTGCCGAAAATTGATTTGGTCTTTTTGGTATCAATCAGGCCGTAACCCGCCGCCCAGTTGCGGTAAAGTTCACCGGTATCGGAAGTAACGGTATCACGATTGAGTGCGGCTGCCCCTTCATCATCGGGAGAAATCGCATTTTCAAAATCTTTATCACCCTCAAAAGTGAAGCGGACTTTATGCATTTCACAGTTTGCCATAGCGCGGACATTGGGGGTATTATGGCATTCAAAACCATGTTTCGGGTCATAAATATTTTCATCAGCGAGCCTGACATATTGAACTTCTTTTGCTTCGGAAACATCACCGCGGCGGTACATGACAGATGCCGCATAGAAAAGTCCGAATTTGGCGGGGTCCATGAATGTTTCAAAATTCTGACGGTACGGAATACCGCCTAAAACAGTACCGCCCATGCAGTCAGCAGGAGTTGTGCGGTATCTGTAAGTATGCAATGTCGCACCGCCCCAGCCCTGAAATGCGCACATTGAAGCAACCAGCAGCGCAGACGGAGCGCGCCATTCATTCGGCCAGACCATATCCCATTCGGTAATGAAAAGCGGTTTGTCTTTGATAGCGATTTTGGCGGGAATCATGCCGAAAACCTGATCGCGCTGTTCTGCCAGATTTTTGTTGCTTCCGGTATTGCCCCACAAGTCAAAGTAAACATTGGAACAGGTAATATCCATATTGCGGACGGATGAAACAAGCGTCAGGCCGCGGCTCCATGAACCGCCTGCGATCTGACATTTGACACCGATACCTTTCAAATAATCATACATTTCTTCGCAATACTGTTTATTGATATCGTGGTAGAAGCGCAAAATGCTTTCAGTCGGCGGAGTTTTGCGGAAATCAAATGAGAAATCATCGGGGATTTCAAGTCCGGGTTCATTAACTTTTGCCCATTCACGGTACATATTGAGCAAGCGGGTGCGGTAAGGTTCAACTACAACCGGAAAATGGTTGTTGAACATATCGTTTTCGTTGGTGATAAGCACCATTGCCATACCGGGATCGTCAACGAGTTTTTTGCCGGTATAGGGATTGACATGAGTCAGAATCTGGTCGGCATATTCTTTCTGCAATTTGCGCAAATCGCGGTCAAAGACAGTATAAGGTTTAGCCCCGTTGATCGGCAGACCTGAACCGTTTTCCAGACCGTCATCGTCCTTGAATGTACGGTAAACCATCAAGTCCATGTAAATATAAATACCCTCTTTCTCCAGAGCATGGATCAGATAATCCATACGGTCGAGAGATTCCGGATCAAGTTTGCGGGTGGTATTGTGCAGAGTGCCTTTGCTGAACTGGAAAATATTGGGAGTTGCCCAAACCGCATCAAACTGATGCAGACGGACGATATTGACACCGAATTTTGCCAGACGGCGTGCAACCTGATCGGCGTCCTTGTGAGATGGGAAACAGGCTGATGAGTTCAGCAAAGTACCCCAAAATCTGGCTTTTTTGCCATCTTCAAAAACAAATTGGTCGCCGTCAGCTTTCAAAAATCCGTGTTTACCTGCGGGAACTTCATCGGCAAACATGGGAGAAATATCCAGAGGTGCATCATCCCAATGAAAAGTGTAATTTTTCCATTCTTTCATATCGAGCAATCCTTTCTTTAAATGAAAAAAAATACAAAAAATTGTGTTCCATTTGTTATTATAGTTATGGAACAATAAAAAAACAAGTCAGGAAAAAGGAAAAATAGGGTCAATAACAGTCAAAAAGGCTCATTTAATATTTTTAGGCGAAAATCCGTAATATTTCTTGAAAACTTTGGAAAAATAAACCGGATTGGAGAAACCGCAACGCTCCGCGCAATCTGTCAGATTGAATGTTCTCTCGCTCAGCAGAACAAATGCATACTGCATCCTTATGCGCCTCAGATATTCATTAAAACTGACTTCACTTGCTTTGCGGAAAGCACGAACCAAAGTTGAACGGCTGATCCGCAAATGCTCCGCCACACTGTCTATGCTGATATTTTCAGACAGATTGCCCATCATATAATTTTTTGCATACGCTGTTATACGCGAAAAAGAATCTTTGTTGTTCAATTCATTTGCCGCAGAAAAAACATGACGCCATGCCAAACCAAGCAAATGCCCAAGACGCATTTCCATCAGCATAACATTTTCAGATACAGGTTCATCCAACCGCATCATATCAAAAAGCAGCAGCAGTTCATTTCTCGCCTTGCCGGTTATATTATTCAGACAGTCAGGAGCGGCTTCCGCAAAAAACTGCTTTTCCATACCCCAGTCGAATGTGATATGAAAAACTTCAAGACCTTTGCTCATTTCAAAGATATCTTTGTGATATACTCCAGAAGGAATGAAAAGAGTATCATTTTTCCTGCCGATATACTCTTCGCCGGATTTGAAACGCAACCGCACCTGTCCGTCGATAATATGAAGAAGCTCATTGTTTTTATCAACATGAAACTCCTCCGCATACGTTTTGGAATAAAATACACGACCGAAATGCAGCACCTTCGGCAGAGTTAAATGCAATTTATTACCTGAAAACATATTATTTTTCCTTAATCAATTTCACCACACTGCACCGTTTATCAGGCGGCACAGCAGGCAGATTGCGGAGCATAATTCCGCCGTTGCGATGTTCAAAATCGACTTTTACGCCGTTTTCAATAAAAAATGCATCCTTGATTTTTGCATTGAACACCGGAATGAATGTCCAGTTTTCAGGATAGTTGCGGATATAGAAATAATACGCATCTTTACCCTCTGCCACTACACCGAACTGATTGCCGTTGGTAAAGTTTCTGTCATTGGCAATATCGGTCCAATCAACTTCAAAAACAGCCTCTTTGTGGCTGTTTACCCAACTGCCGAGCTCCAGCATCAAATCACGCTGCCAATCCGGAATGACACCATTGCCGTCAGGGCCGACATTTATCAGAATATTATTGCCGGCGGCAATCGTTGAAGTTACCAGATACATGAGTTCAGCCGGAGTTTTGTGAATCGTTTCACTCTTGTTGTATCCCCAGTAGCAGTTATAATTTTCACCGAGAGTGAAACAGGCTTCGCAAAGATTTTCAGAATGTCTGCCGAGAACCCCCTCCGGAGTTGAAAAATCTTCCGGCTTACCGGAACGATTATTGATCATGATTTCGGGCTGAAGAGAGCGAACCATGGCATTCAATTCATCGGCGCGCCAGAATTCTGCGACCTCCTTGGCGGTATCTGACGGCAATGACGGATAACACCAGCCGCCGTCATACCAGAGCAAATCGATTTTACCGTAATCCGTCATAATTTCGCGGAGCTGTGCATAAGTCAAATCACGCATTTTTTCCGCTTTTTCAAAACTGTCATTTTCTTTCGGAAAGCCGTAACGCCAATCACCGAGAGAAAAATACAAACCGACTTTCATATTATGCCTGCGGCAGCCTTCGGTAAATTCAGCGACAAAATCTCTGTGAGCAGGAGAATTCATCGAATTGAAAGCATCCGCCTTGCTGTCCCACAAAGCAAAACCGTCATGGTGCCGGGTGGTGAAAACCATATACTTGACTCCGCATTTTTCCGCAAACTCAAACCATGACTCCATATCAAAATCTTTTGCAGTAAAGTCATTGGCAATTTTTGCATATTCTTCATTTGTATATCGCTCACGCATCATCGCCCATTCACCTCTGCCGAGCAGTGAGTACAATCCCCAGTGAATAAAAAGTCCCAAACGCGCATCTTTAAACCATTTCTGATACTCTTTTATTGCCATTTCCCCACTCCTTTCGTTATATTTTTGACAGTTGAAAAAACAAAAAAAGAAATCTTTTCAATTTTAATATAACGAATACATTTTTAAAAGTCAATCATACAAAACATAAAAATCGGGTCATTTTTTATAAAATCGGCTCTTAAGCTTTGACATTTTTTAATTTTCTGTTTGTATTTCCTGTCCAAAAAGTTATATTAATAACCATTATTATCAGTTACAAAGGAATTTCAAACATGGACATCAAAAATATTTTTCACAGTAATTCCGGCGCAAAAGCCTTTTTCACCAGTATCATACTCTGGGGGATCGGCATCGGTTCTTTTTCTGCGGCACTCAACAATTATCTCTCTGACATACACCACATGGACAGTATTGACCGCGGCTGGCTGGAATTTTTCCGTGAACTGCCGGGATTGGCTTTGATATTTCTGCTGGCATTGCTGCACAAAGTGAGCGACTGGAAAATAATGCGTATCGGAACAGTAATTTCTCTTGCCGGTGCGGCATTGCTTTTCATTCCAGCCAACAAAATCGCAATTGTCGCATTCATCATGATCTGGAGCATGGGCGAACATCTGGTCATGCCGGTACGGCAGGGAATCGCCATGCAGGTCGCTAAACCGGGATATGCCGGTCAATCTCTCGGTTTTCTGACCGGAGCGATGAATTTCGGTACGGTTGCCGGCAGTTTGATCGTAGCGGCACTGTTTTTTGTTGGGACCAAATTTTTCAGCTGTGCAGAAAAATTCCTTTTCAACATTCTCTGGGGGATTATTATTCTGCTGATGAGCGCGAGCATTCTGAGTACATTTTCAAAAAA
The DNA here is from genome assembly GCA_045538635.1 of Victivallaceae bacterium. Taxonomy (GTDB): domain Bacteria; phylum Verrucomicrobiota; class Lentisphaeria; order Victivallales; family Victivallaceae; genus RGIG5270. Next base: position 41,034 of record JAZSRU010000055.1, on the reverse strand, counting down.
TGCGCCATCCATGCCGTCGAAGCGCCCGCGTTTTTACTTCAACCGCAAGTTCAATAAATTCTATGCACTTGAACTTTTTTACGGAGCGCGCAAGCAGATATTTCTGACTTTCGCACCGTATGTACTCATCAAAGAATACAATTTTTCTACCGCAAAAATGGCGACATTGCTCTGCATCTGCGCCATCATAAATATCTTCGGCGCACCGGCAATCGGCAGGATAACCGACCGCTGGGGCTACCGCAATGTGATGATCTGGGATACAGTGATATTGACCTTTGTCTGTCTGATGTACGGATTTGCGGGAGATATTTTTGCCCCGGAAATCGCCTTCTGGATCGTTGCTGTGAACTTCATATTCGATGCGGTACTCAGCACGACATCACTTGCCACCAACATCTATGTCAAAACCCTCTCATCTTCACAGGATGAATTGACATCGACTCTCTCAACCGGAATTTCAATAAATCATCTGATTGCAATCATTTCTGCTCCGATCGGCGGCTGGATATGGGTGAAATTCGGTATCGGCTGGCTTTTCAGTTTTTCAGCAGTAATGGCAGTCTGCAACACACTTTTTGCCATGACCATTCCGAAGCCGCAGACAAAATAAATTTCACTCCATACTGCGATAATACTGACTGCCGAACTTTTCAACATCTTCCGGCAGAATGAACATACTCCCCGTCCGCAAAGGTTCGCCGCGCTCAAGCACACGACAGAAAGCCCGATGCAGTGAAGTTACACATTCGCGTTCACGCGGGTCACACTCAACTTCCCCGTAAACAAAATAAGTCCCGGGAGTTCCTGACGGCACATGACACGGAGTCAGATAAACATTCCTCTGAAAAGCCGCAAAATTTGAATCCGGCAGTTCCCGTTCCCATGCAGGATTGAAAATCCATGATTCACAGGTGAAAATCCTGATTTTTTTGTTGAATTTTTCAAGAAAAAACTTTTTGGCAGCAATCAGAGATTCACGGATTTTATCCATTGTCATACCTCCACCGCCGGGGATATGAACAGTCATGCATGCATCTTCGGCATCGCAAATCTTTTCCCATTGCTCAAGTGCCAGAGTCACACTTTTTTCCCGCACCGGAAAGCCGTATGCATTTACCGGAGTTCCGCGCACCATGCCGTCAAAATACTCCAATTCAGTCCTGAATTCGACATCATCTGCATCATCACTCACGCGGAAATTGTACTTGTTGAATGACCAATTGCGGCACAAAACCGCAAGTTTTCCATCACTTTTCCGCCGCAAAATCAAAGGCATATCTCCGCTTACCGGACGCTCCAGAAACTCCAATCTGCCAATGCGGAAAAGTTCACCGTCAACAGCCAGACGCAGCCAGTACAATGAGCGCAAAATAAACCCCGCTTTGCCGTTTCTCCCCGCCGCATATGACGGTATCAAGCCGCCGATCCATTGAGCCTGCCTGCGGGTAAAATCCTCATCCAAACCGTATTCAATATGTTTTTTGCGGAGGAGAGGCAGTGAAGACATCGCTATCATCAAATTGAAAATTCCGACATTATCACCAAAAATATCCGTCAATTCCTCCCACGGTATCGACAATAATTTTCTATCCGCACAAAAATATGCGTAATACATCATCGAAGCATAACAGCATACCGCCGGATTCTGCCCCGTAATTTCCGCTATCTGTTCCATTGCCGGATAAATCAGACTGGTTTCAAAATTGCTGCACCACGGAAAATATTTTTTATAGAAATCTTTTTCCATGAAAAACGGCAATTTTTCACTTGCTGCCGCCATCAATTCATCCTGACACGGAGAGATTTCAGCAATAAAATTCTCCGACAAATGTAATTCACGACAAATATGTTCAAACTTCATTCAAGCATCCTGTTTTTTGTATCGCCACTCTCAAAAATTCTAAAATAATCCAATTACAGAAAATAACTGATTTTTTCAGAAATTCAAGTGTATTCATACAATAAAATTTGACTTTTCCATACACAAACAGTACATTATAGGAAACTGATAAGGGAAAAATATGAAAAGTACAACGATATTCTTTGTCCGTCACGGTGAAACCGAGGCAAATCTCATAAATCTGGTTCAGGGTCAGACCGATGTTCCTCTCAATCAAAATGGCATAAAACAGGCGGAAATCGTCGGCAGAAGATTACATAATACTCATTTTGACTGTATTTATTCAAGTGATCTTGTGAGGGCAAAATTCACTGCACAATGCATCGCCAACGGCAGAAAAATAAATTACACTCCCAAACTACGCGAATGGTCATTGGGACACTGGGAGGGCAAAACTCTTGATCAAATAAAAGAACTTTTTCCGGAAGAATTCAATTTATACAACACTGTATCCGATAATTTTCAACCTCAGGGCGGAGAAAGCACAAAAGATTTTCAACAGCGCGCCGCAGACTTTCTCTCCTTTATTGCCGAAAAACATCAGGGAGAAAAAATTCTCTGCGTTTCGCACGGCGGATTCATACGCAATGTGCTGAAAACGGTATTGGCTGTCGACAAATTTACAAACCGTCCGCGCATTGACAATACGGCAATTTCAGCTTTCAAAACTGCTGACGGCGGCAAAACATGGCAGCTGCTCTTCTGGAATGACAGCGCTCACCTGCAGCAAGTCAATGAATCCAATGCGTATTGATTAATTATTTTTTTGCGGCTTTTGCGGCAGCTGGTTTTTTGGGCGCCGGCTTTTTAGACGCTGGTTTTTTGGGCGCAAGTTTTTTAGCATCTGCAGCAACAGCTTTCTGCATTTCAGCGAGCTGAACCTTCTGAATTTCAGCAAGAATTTTATCCTCAGTCAATTTTGCATACTTTTTGTTGCCGCTGTTTTTGTAATTGACGACGACATAATGCATATCGACCAGCTGACCGCGGCATGGAAATTTTTTAAGTTTACTGATTTTATCTTTGATAGTTTCATTGGCGGCGAAAAGATCTTTGACTATCTGATCCCGTTCCAAAGTCGGTAATGTCTTTTTGCCTTTGACCAGCTTCATCTGCAAAGTATGAATTTTTTTCAAAGTCGCCAAATCCTTGGCAGTCAAATATTGTACTTTGCTGCTTGCGGGAGCGGCATTAAGCATGAAATTGATCAAAAATACTGCACAAAAAATTACAAATACAGAAAACTTTTTCATAAATACTCCACTATTAAAATTTAACAGATAAAACATATTTTTGACAATATAATACATTTACAACTGAAATTCAAATCAAAAAACAAAATTAATGCCAATTATCCTATTATCATACTGAACTTTATAAAAAAGAATACTCTTTTGCAGAAAATAAAAAAAACCGGTGTACCGCAAAGTACACCGGTTTTTGAATCAGCTTTTAATTAAGCAATGACCTCGACTTTACCGCCGGCAGCTTCAATTTTAGCAGCAGCAGCTGCAGAAAATTTAACAGCCTGAACAGTAACAGCCTTGGTGATTTCACCGTTAGCGAGAATCTTGAGGGGCAATTCAGCTTTGCCAATCAAGCTCTTGGCACGGAGAGTTTCGCTGTTGACAGTTTCACCTGCGTCAAAGTTTGCCTCGATGATATCGAGGTTGACCAGAGTGTAATCAACGTGGCTCATGCTCTTGAAACCGCGTTTGGGCAAGCGGCGGAAAAAGGTGATCTGACCGCCTTCAAAGAAGGGACGGTAAGAAGAACCTGTACGGGAATGCTGACCTTTTTCACCACGGCAAGCGGTTTTGCCCATACCGGAACCATCACCACGACCGACGCGTTTGCGACGATGGGTTGATCCGGGAGTAGAAGTGATTTCGTGCAATTTCATTTTTGTACTCCTTACTTGTCAAGACCGCGTTTAGCCATAATTTCGCTGTGGCTGCGCAACATTAAAAGAGCTTTGAAAGTTGCTTTGGCAACGTTAGCAGCATTGTTTGCGCCCAATGATTTTGCCAGAACGTCTTTGACACCGGCGAGATCAAGGATTGAGCGGACAGCACCACCGGCGATCAAACCGGTACCGGGGCTGGCGGGCTTGAGCAAAACTTTGGCACCGCCGAATTTGACTTCGACAGCGTGGGGAAGAGTTGCACCGTGCATGTTGACGGTAAACATATTACGACGGGCAGCGTCGTTACCTTTGCGGATAGCATCGGAAACTTCGTTTGCCTTGCCGTAACCGTAACCGATCTTGCCATTACGGTCACCAACGACGATCAGAGCGCCGAAACTGAAGTTCTTACCGCCCTTGACGACTTTGGCACTGCGATTGACACAGATCACTGCTTCGTCAAATTCTGACTGCATGACCTGGACTTCATCTTTATTATTTTTTTCACGTTTAGCCATGTTGTCGGACTCCTCAGAACTTTAATCCATTTTCACGGGCAGCGTCAGCAATCGCCTGAACGCGACCGTGGTATTTAAAACCGGAACGGTCAAATACAACAGCTTCAATATTAACAGCTTTGGCGCGGTCTGCAGCCATTTTGCCGAGCAATGCGGCACCTGCCATATTGGGTTTGCCGTTGTCAGCTTTGAACTGGGCATCCAATGTGGAAACACTGGCGAGAGTTCTGCCGGCAACGTCATCGATGAACTGACAATAAATATTGTTGGCAGTGATGCTCACGCAGAAACGCGGACGATCAGCGGTGCCTTCAATCTTTTTGCGGATACGCAAGTGACGGCGTACACGCAAAGTTTTTCTATCTTGAATAGCCATGATATAGTCACATCCTTTTCATTATCCGACGGTTTTACCTTCTTTGAGCGTGATCTGCTCATCGACATAACGGATACCTTTGCCTTTGTAGGGCTCGGGTTTACGGTAGCTGCGGATAGTAGCAGCGGCCTGACCGACCATCTGTTTATCGGCACCTTCGACAACGATTTTGTTACCCTCGACGACACTGATGGTCAAACCTTCGGGGATATCATATTCGATTGTGTGAGAATATCCGAGATTCAGAACGAGTTTCTTACCTGAAACCTGAACTTTATAACCGACACCGATAACAGCCAGCTCTTTTTTGAAGCCCTGGCTGACACCGACGACCATGTTATTGATCAGGCTGCGAGCCAAACCCTGCATTGCGCTGGAGCGGCGGCTGTCATCATCACGGCTGACGATAACTTCGTTGCCGACGACTTCAGCTTTGACCAATTCAGGCAGCTCCCAGGAGAGCTTGGCTTTCCCTTCGACAACGACGCTTGCACCGTTGATGGTGACTTTGACGCCGCTGGGAACGGGAATTGGTTTTTTACCTATACGAGACATAATTTACAACCTTATGTTTTATAATTACCAGATATAGCAGATAATCTCACCGCCAACATTCAGTTCAGCTGCTTTTTCGCCGCTGAGGATGCCTTTTGAGGTAGAGATGACGACTGTATCCTGACCATTGCGGACGCGGGGGATGTCCTTGCTGCCGCAGTGGATACGACGAGAGGGTTTGCTGACGCGTTCGATACCTTCGATAACGGGTTTACCGTTATAGTTTTTGAGGGTGATGGTCATAGTTTTCTTGGGACCATCTTCGGCAACTGCAACATCGCTGATGTAGCCTTCAGATTTGAAGACATTGGCAATAGCGATCTTTTCGTTTGAACCGGGCATTGCGACCTGGGGCAAACCTGCAGCAGTCGCATTGCGAAGGCGGGTAAGCATATCAGCAATCGGATCTTGCATACTCATAATGTTTTTCCTCCTTACCAACTTGCCTTGGTTACGCCGGGGATCTGACCTTTTGAAGCCAGTTCACGGAAGCAGATACGGCACAATTGGAACTTACGGATATAGGCTCTGGGGCGACCGCAGGCTTTGCAGCGGGTGTATTCACGAACTTTGAATTTGTTCGCCTTGAGCGCTTTTACAATCAAACTCTTCTTTGCCATAGCATTGAATTCCTTCTATTATTCCGCAAAGGGGATTTCCATCATTTTGAGAAGCTCGAAAGCCTCATCATTGCTCTTGGCATTGGTGACCATCGTAATGTTAATACCCAGCGGATATTTCAACTTGTCAGCATCGACTTCAGTGAAAACTGAAACGTCGCTGATACCCATGTTGAAGTTACCGTTGCCGTCAAATCCTTTGCGGGGGATACCGCGGAAGTCACGGATACGGGGGCAGGTATTGTGGACAAAACGATCCAGGAATTCGTACATACGGGCACCGCGCAATGTGACCATCACACCGACCGGCATTCCGACACGCAATTTGAAGTTTGACACGTTCTTGCGGGCTTTGGTAATGACGGGAGCTTGACCTGCGAGTGCCATCAAATGTTTCTTCGCTTCTGCAAAAGCATCGCGTTCAGCGCTGGATTTGATACCGGTGCTGATAACGATTTTGCGCAGCGACGGAATCTGCATGACGTTTTTGTAGCCCATTTTCTGCTGAAGTGCAGCACGGACTTCGTCATTGTATTTTTTCATCATATCAGGCATAATTCACTTACTCCGCTTTTGTGGCGGCATCTGCCGCCTTGGCTACATTGGAAACGTGTACGGAAACAGAACGTTCAACGAGACCGCCCTGGGGGTTGGCCTGGCTCTTTCTGAGAGTACGTTTACCGATGTTGCGGTCCTTTTTCTCAGTAAAGTCGAGGACTACGCGGTCATTTTTGGTGATGACAGCTTTAACAACAGCTTCTTCACCTTTGTATGCACCGGCGATAACGACGACTTTGTCGTTCTTTTTAACATGATAATTTTTCATAATTACAACACCTCCGGAGCGAGAGAGATGATTTTCATAAAATCTTTCTCGCGCAATTCACGGGCAACCGGTCCGAAGATACGGGTGCCAACGGGGTTCTTCTGTCCGTCAATGATGACAGCGGCGTTGTTGTCAAAGCTCAAATATGAGCCGTCGGGACGACGGATCTTGGCTTTGGTACGGACGATAACAGCCTTGACGACCTGACCTTTTTTGACAGTGCCATCGGGAATAGCTTCCTTGACGGCAGCGGTAACAATGTCGCCGACGTGAGCGATAGTCTTCTGCTGACCGAGGACGGTCATGACACAGATTGACTTTGCGCCGGAGTTATCTGCTACATCCAGTCTGCTCTGCATTTGAATCATTTTGCATTTCTCCCGGATTAGTTTTCAACTGCGCGGCTGATGATTTCGACGAGGCGCCAGCACTTGTTTTTGCTCAAGGGGCGGGTTTCGACGATGCGAACGGTATCGCCTTTTCTGGCTTCGTTCTTTTCATCATGGGCAGTAAATTTTTTTCTGACTTTAACAATCTTCTTATAAAGAGGATGCGGAGTACGGCGATCGACGCGGACAACGATAGTTTTGTCCTGAACATCACTGACAACTACTCCGATACGCTCCTTGCGATTGCCACGTGTAATTTCAATATCACTCATTTTAGCACCTGACTAATCTTTTATGCCTTGGCGGCACGGTTGGTTTGTTCAGAATAGATGCGTGCGATGTCGCGGCGCACCTGACGGACTCTGGCACTCTTTTCCAGCTGACCGGTACGGCTCTGAATGCTCAGATTGAGCTTTTCACGGCGCAATTCTGCGAGCTGGCTGACCAGCTCTGCATCGGTCATTTCACGAACTTGCTTCATTTTCATAGTAATAAAGTACCTTAATCTTGCTTTGCCAAGAATTTACAGCGCAAGCAGAGCTTGTTTGCTGCACGGCTCATAGCTTCACGGGCAACGGTTTCGCTGCAACCGGACACTTCGAAAAGGACACGGCCGGGCTTAACCGGAGCGACCCAACCTTCAACGTTACCTTTTCCCTTACCCATACGGACTTCCAAGGGCTTCTTGGTAAAGGATTTATACGGAAACATACGAATCCAAACTTTACCGCTGCGTTTCAAATGACGATTGATAGCGATACGAGCGGCTTCGATCTGATTGTTAGTAACGTACCCTCTGGTCAACGACTGCAAACCAAAGTCACCGAAGTCGACTTTGTTATTGCTGGTGGCAAGGCCGCCGTTATTTCCGCGTTGAATCTTTCTGTACTTTACTCTTTTTGGCATTAACGGCATACTCTTGATCCTCCATATTCTCTTTATGGCAAATCCAAACCTTCACGCCGATTTTACCGGCAGTAGTGTTGGCTTCGACAAAACCATAATCGATATTAGCCTTCAAAGTGTGCAGAGGCACACGACCTTCTTTGTACTGCTCAAAACGGGCAAGTTCTGCACCGCCGAGACGGCCGGAGCAGCTGATCTTGATTCCGTCGACGCCCAAATCCATCGCCTGCTGGATAGCACGCTTCATAGCACGACGGAAACCGATACGATGCTCAAGCTGGGTAGCGATGTTTTCAGCGACGAGCTGAGCGTTAGCTTCAGCGCGTTTGATCTCGGAGATCTCGACGAAAACTTCTTTTTTGTCCGTTAATTTTGCAACATCCTGACGCAATGCGTCCAAATCCTGACCGCGTTTGCCGATCAAAATACCCGGGCGGGCCGAGAAAATTGTGATGCGAACACGGCTGGTAAAACGTTCAATTCGGATGCGGGCGATTGCAGCCGCAGCGAATTTTTCCTTGATAAACTTGCGGATTTTGAGATCCTCATGCAGCCATTCACCGAAAAGGGCTTTGCCGGCGAACCAGCGTGAGTCCCAATCTTTGGTGATTGCAGTTCTCAATCCGATAGGATTTACTTTTTGTCCCATGATTATAATCCCACTTAGTTAATATCCGTCAAAATAACTTCCAGATGACTCGTTCTTTTACGAATCCTGCCTGCCGATCCGCGTGCTCTGGGCTGAAAACGCTTGATGATGGGACCGGGGCCGACCATGACAGTTTTGACCATCAATCTGGCGCGGTTGACATCGTTGTTGTTTTCTGCGTTTGCCACAGCGGAGCGGAGCGTATCACCAAGCAGCCGTGCTGCCTTGCGGGGGCTCAAGTCTACGATAGCCAGCGCTTCGGTCACGGACTTGCCTTGAATAAGACGCGAAACATGGCGGGCCTTCTCAGGAGAGATCCGCACGTTTTTTGTCAATGCTCTAACTTCCATAATCTGGTTCTCTATTATTTTATTGTTTTATTTGTTCACTTACAGCCTCCATCCCTGGAGAAAGGTCCTCGATATTGCCTTTGACCAACAGTGCTGCTGCAACAAACGGCCGCAGAGCGACCACCTTTAACACTGCAGGTTCCTTGCCGGAACGATAGATCAGTCCATTAAACGCACCATGAACTGACCCGACAGACAATACAACGGTGGATGATTCACGATCTACTGCAAGAATCCTACATCTTCCCACGGATTCCTGCGGTATATTGCGATCATTCATCGCCATGAATCTGCCGGCACGTCTGCGAAGCTCATCTGATCTCAATTTGAGTTCAGCACGGCCAATCTTCCCAACGGCCGTTTCAGTCGCAAGCGCATCGACAAATTCGCAAAATTGTATGGAATTCAGAGCAAGCTCTCCGCCACACACAGAGATATCATCAAGTAATGCCAACAGCCTCTTTTCCTTGCTCACAGGGTTTCGCACGCCGTTGCCTGACACGGCCCCCGACAGCAGAAGCTTGAGCTGAAGATATCCCTCATTTTGCTTTTGATACTTTTGGTTGATTTCAATAAACTCCTGAAAACAGCGCTCTTTCTCCCGTCGCAAAGTTTTGTTTTCGAGTTCCAGAAGCACTATTTTCTGCTGCATCTCCAGAAGTTCCGTCTTCAGCTGTTTCAGGTCATTTGATTTGAGAGCATCCTCAAAATTGACTCTGATCCTGGCTGATGAAGTCGCTTCAGTTTCAGCAGCTTCCGCACACTGTACACAGAAAGTCCACAATGTAAGGAGTAATAAAATACACCCGTTTTTCATATTTTTCCAATTTTTTTTGAAAAATTTTTCGATTTTTTTATAAAATCCGTTCAAATTTTGAATCAAAGTTCAACTTTCAAAGCTTTTGCCATGCGTTCCACTTTTGCCAGAGCAGCTTCAACAGACTCATCTCTTGCAAGCAGAACTCCCAGACGGCGATGTCCGCGAAGTTCCTTTTTGCCGAATATACGCATATTGGTATTTTCCTCGGCAAGAACTTTCTCAAGCATATCAAATGAAACCTGATCAGAATTGCCGGCAACCTTGATCGCCTTTGACGCAGAAGGTCCGTGGAAGGCAATATTGGGGATCGGCAATCCGAGAATTGCACGCGCATGCAGATCAAACTGCGAAAGATCCTGCGAAATCATCGTCACCATACCTGTATCATGCGGACGGGGACTTACTTCACTGAAAATAACATCTTCGCCTTTGATAAAAAGTTCAACACCGAAAATACCTCTGCCGCCCAATGCCGCTGTGATTTTTCCGGCGATATCGCGCGCTTTGGCAAGAGCGGCTTCGCTCATAGGCTGCGGCTGCCATGATTCCTGATAATCTCCATCGACCTGATGATGACCGACAGGATTGAGGAAACTGGTTCCGCCAATATGACGGACTGTCAACTGGGTGATTTCAAAATCAAAATCAACAAATCCCTCAACAATGACTTTTCCGGCACCGGCACGGCCGCCGGATTGGGATTCAGCCCATGCTTTTTCAATATCAGCTTCACATTTAACTGTACTCTGACCGTGACCGGAAGAACTCATAATGGGCTTTACAACACAGGGGATACCGATTTCTTTGACAGCCGCGATAAATTCATCATGATCCGCAGCGAAACGATACGGTGAAGTCGGCAAACCAAGTTCTTCAGCCGCCAGACGGCGGATCCCTTCGCGATTCATGGTCAGCAAAGCAGCATTGGCGGTCGGGATGACATTGTATCCCTCCTGCTCCAATTTTACCAGTTCCGGAGTGGCAATAGCCTCTACTTCCGGAACAATATAATCGGGTTTTTCCTTTTCAATAACACTACGCAATGCCTGTCCGTCAAGCATATTGACGACATAGGAACGGTGAGCCACCTGCATTGCAGGAGCATTTTCGTAGCGGTCAACGGCAACAACTTCGACACCAAGACGCTGCATGGCAATAACGACTTCTTTACCAAGCTCACCTGAACCGCACAGCAGAACTTTTACAGCACTGCCGGTAAGAGCTGTACCCAATTTTGTCATAAACACCTCCATTTTGGTAGAATTTTTACAAAAAAACAAATCAATGTACTACTGTATCATAACTGCGCCTAAAAATCAAATTATTTTTAATATTTTTTTTACAAAAGCCTTGTTTTTACTGCCAATAAGATGTATATTGCATATTCCGAATCAAAAAAAAATTACCATTTCTGTTTCGCAGTAATTTTTACAAAACAGCTTGAGATTGCACATAAAAAGATTATTTTGAATGAAGTTTTATTTATGCCAATCTTTAAATACAGCAGGAGGTCATGATGGCCGCAAACAACAAAAATTTTGAAGAAAAACTTATCGCAATATCAAGTGCGGAAACTTTTAAAAACGCAAAACAGCTGCTCAAAAACAATCAGCTCGGATGCGCATACCGGGACAATGAAAACCGTATTTGCGCATCATTCAGCAGCAGAAACGGCTTTTTCAACGCCACCGTCCGCACCGGAGATAATGCAATCGGAGAGTGCAACTGCCGCAAAAAAAATGACGGCAAACTCTGCGAACACGCCCTCGCCGCCATCATGTACGCCTCAAGATTCAACTCCAAACTGAATCCCATAGATGATGAACAGAGTAAATATACCGGGATGAAACCACAGAATTTCTCCGATTTCATCAAAAGCGGGGTCATTGTTGATCCACGCCATCAGGCGACATTGCGCATAAATGTCAATTCCGAATTTCCCCATGTGCCAAGCAAATGGGAACACGCCGTGCTGCAAGTGAAACTCATTTCAAACAACCGTGAATATCTCGGCAACCAGAGTAATCTGCGCCAGTTGTATTTTGACAAGATGCTGGCGATTTCACTCAAACTGGAAAATTTCTCACTGCAGGATCAGCAGATAATCCGTTATCTTGCCATCAACGGCGAACCCGATGGAGGCAATATTCTGCTGGACTCGGAACAAACGGCTGAATTTTTCCACTGTCTTGTAAATTTTGAAAACTTCCGCCGCGACGGCAGAAAACTTATAATTCACGGAGATTATGCCGAACCGGTGATTCTGAAATCACTCGTCAATAACAAAATAACCCTCTCCCCCTCGATCCGCGTCGGTGATGCAGTTCTCGACCTCGGTCTGGCAAAAGTTATCACCGGCCGTTCCGGCTGCTGGGTAGGACGGCAGGGCGAATACTATTTTGTGCCTGCCACTCTTGATGTGAACTGGATCCGCAACTTCTTCCGTACCGGCAGACAGACTCCGGACGGCAAAATTCCTGACACCTTGACTGAAAATGGTAAATTTGCTGTCCCTGTAATACAGACTTCATCACCGGAACTTGAACGGCTGAAACACAAAATCATGCTGAGCGCAGATTTTGACTGCCGCGCCATGAAATTCTCTTTAAGTATAGAGTATATATACAAAAACACATCATTCCGGTCCGATTCAGGACGGCTGGCTCGAATCAACGGCAGATTTTACCGCCGCGATGAGGAGCAGGAACTCATATTTGAAACAGAACTTAATATGTTCGGCTTTGAGCGTCAGGAGAACAGTTTTGTCCTGACTGACATCGAAAATATTGGAATTTTTCTTGACAAGGTGCTTCCGGTATGGATGCAGAAATACCCGCATTTGGTCATCAACAGTTCGCTGGCAAAACTGACCAACGGCGGCAACGGCTTGAATCAGACAATGATGCAATGCCATTTCGTTTCACAAAACGGGGACAAAATAAAACTCCGTTATGATTTATCAGCAAACGGAGCCCCGCTGTCACTCAAAACTTTACAGAAAAACTCTATTGAAAACCGCAATTATCTGCTCTCTCTCAATGGACTCCCGGTCAAATGCGGCAGTGAATTCGGTAATTTCATGCGCTCATTTGCCAATATTACTGAAAATATCAACGAAAATGAACATGAATTTGAAATTTCATTTTTCTCCGTCCCGTATTTTCTCAAAATGGCAAAAAACATCTGCGGTGCAATTCCGCCGGAACTCATATCAGCCGACCATGAAAAAAATACATTTTCATTCTCTGCTTCCGGCAATCCGTCAAATGAATCAGATTTTAAATTTGAAGGTACTCTCCGTCCCTATCAGCAGCAGGGCGTCGATTTTCTCTATCGCATGAATTCCCACAACTTCAATGTGATCCTCGCTGATGAAATGGGTTTGGGCAAAACAATTCAAGTTCTCGCCATGCTTACAAAAATGCAGCGAAAAAACATGCCGCCGTCACTCGTAGTCTGTCCCGCAAGTCTGCTCTTCAACTGGGAACGCGAAGCCGGAAAATTCGTCCCATCAATGAAAGTAATTCAGCTCTCCGGCACCAACCGCGCAGATGAATGGCAGGATATATCCAAATATGACCTGGTCATAATCTCATATTCTGTCTGCAACCGCGATATTGAATTCATCCGCAAAACACAATTCAATTTTGTCATCCTCGATGAAGCACAGCACATTAAAAATCCCGGCACGGCAAATGCCCACACCTGCAAATCAATCCGTGCCAAACACCGGTTGGTCCTGACCGGAACACCGCTTGAAAATTCACCGGAAGATCTGTGGAGTATTTTTGATTTTCTCCATCCCGGGATGCTCGGCAATTTCAACTCATTCAAACGCAACTATGCCAATATCGCCGATGATCCGTTTCTCCAGCAGGATTTGGCGGCGCGGGTAAGTCCTTTCATCAAACGCAGGACAAAAACTGAAGTCGCCAAAGAATTGCCGCCCAAACAGGAACTCACCTGCTTCTGCGAAATGCCGCCGGCACAGCGCGCCCTTTATGAGCAAGTAAGACTAAACGGATTCAATATGCTTAAAAATTGCAAAAAAGGCACTGCTGTCAATACAGAAATATTTACAACTCTGCTCCGGCTGCGCCAGATATGCTGCCACCCGCAACTGCTGCCGGATTTCGATCAGGAGACAGATTTTCCATCTGCCAAAATGGAACTTCTCCACGAACTGCTGCAGGAAAACATCGACAGCGGACACAAAGTTCTGCTTTTCAGCCAATTCACATCCATCCTTGCCGTTATTGAAAAATACCTGCAGGACAACAATATACCCTATGAATATCTGGACGGCACAACGCGCAACCGCAAACAGAGAGTCGATCATTTCAACAGCGATGATTCAATAAAAATTTTCCTTTTGAGTCTGAAAGCAGGCGGAACCGGCTTGAATCTGACTTCAGCGGATACTGTAATCATTTACGACCCGTGGTGGAACCCCGCAGTCGAACTGCAGGCGGCTGACCGCACTCACCGTATCGGACAAACCCGTCCGGTCAGCAGCATCAAACTGCTGGTAAAAGACTCCATCGAAGAAAAAATCCTCCACTTGCAGGAGAAAAAGAAAAATATTTTTGACAATGTCATCGACAATCCGAATCTCAACAGCGAAAAACTCTCTGTCGAAGATTTGAAGTTTCTGCTGGCATAAAAAGAGAAAACTCAAAGTTTTTTCTGACTCAATATCTCAATACTTTCCATATAAGCAACTGTCGGCAGCTGAACTCCGAAATCATCGGATGCTTCAGTATCTTCCGGATCAGCTTTGATAAAAAGCTGATCTTCTATATTGCAGATACCGACCCTTTGAATGAGATCTCGCTCACTGGCAGCATTTACATTGAGGACAAAAATATCTTCAACTCCGGATTCAAGAAGCTCAACTTTTTTAATTACATCCATTGCCACAGTATCTTCATCATCCAGAAAATACAGCTGCAATTTGGTCACAATATTATTCTGATAATCCGCCGCGCTCACCAGAACGGCATTATCTTTCAATACTTCAAATGCTTTTTCGGCCAGTTTTTCTGCAAGTTTCATAATCTATTCCCTTCTATTTTCATTCATCCTGTATGTACACTCAATGAATACATAAGCATCGCAGTCACCATGACTGCGGCAAAAACAAATCTCTGAATCCATTTCCCCGCCCCGACAGGACGCTCATTTCTGTCCAGCTGATAATGCACCAGCACAATAGCAAGCAGCACCGAAAGTATCCCGCGTCCGGACTGGATTATACTGCCGTAAACAACTCCGATAAAACCAAAACTGGTATAGAGAAATATCATTGACAGAAAATACAGCAATGAATACGGCAGAACCGCTTTCAGCTCCCTGACATTGACCTTGTATTTTATCAATGCCGCCGGCAGAACTGCTGCACCCATCACGCTGAAGCATATTCCGATAACCCCGAATGAATTGAAAAGCATCGATTCTCCCGGCATCAGTTTCATAAGCTCCGTAACACACATATCGCACAATGCGTAACTTATAACTGCAAGAGCCAGAAAACAGCAGCTTTTAAATGATATTCTGCCGCCTGAAAAATTCATCCCGACAGCCCCGATGGTACAAAGTATGACCGCCGCCCACTGCCGGAATTCCAGACTTTTGCCGAAACATACCGCAAGCAGAGCGATAACTGTTATCTTCAAGCCGAGCAAAGCAGAAACTCTTGATGATTCAACATGATGCAATACCGCAAAAAAAGCAGTCTGTCCCAGCAGAAATGTGATGATCTGCCCCGCAATCAGCAATATCAATTCTTTATTGAAACAGAGAGTATGACAACTCAAATAAACTGCCAGCAGCACCAGACTGCCAGCCGACATGACCAACTGCGAAAAAACCGCAAGTTTGACCGGAGATTGATGCACTCTGACATATTCACGGGAAAAAATATAACTGCCGCAGATAAAAAGTACAGACAGCAGCCCTGCACCGACACCGAATATCATTCAAGCACCGCTTTCATACAATACGATCAATTTGGAAACTTTTCAAATACTTCAATGATTTTATCACGTTCGGGATTCACTTCATACCCCAGCAGCATAAATGTACCATTCACCAGCACAGGGAACTTCATACCTTCGACAAAAACATATTTTTCATCAGCAATGCGTTCCAGACGCTGACGCTGCTTGGGAACATTGATATTGTATTTATAAACGCCGATCTCCTTGCCTTTTATGGTCATTGAAACTGCATTCTCTGAATTGAAATACGGAAAAAGCGGCTGAACAACCTGCACATGAAGATCGCTGTAACGGAAATGATCGACAATGTGCTGCAAAGTGCGGTGATTGTTGTTGAAAGAATGACATCCGCTCAAAAATAGAACCATCATTAATGCGGCTGAAAATATTTTTATTGTTTTCATATTGTATCTCCCTGCTTGTTTTTATGCATATATTATAACAACTTTACGAAAAAAATCAAATAAAAATTTGTGTTTTTTTACAATTATGATATCTTAATAGCAGAAACATTTTCCAAAAAGGAGATCTTTATGAAATATTTTGTATGTTTTTTGATTCTGTCTGCCGTTTTCTCAATGCAGGCTAAAACAATACCATTCCGTTCAGGCGAGATACTTGCAGCAGAATTCAGCAGAACCAGACCGGCAATACAGAACTGGTCAAAACACCTTTTTTCACCTGACAATGCAAACTATTATGCCGCAGTTACAGTCCGTATCGCCCCCGGGCGCAAAATCAGTATTTATGATTATGCGCTGGCCATCAAAGGTGTAAATTTCCCCTGTGTGGCACTCCGCAGCGGCAGCGGCAAGTTTGAATATACCCCAAAAGCATTATCTGCAGACAAAGAAAAAGTTTATACCATGCTGTTTTTTGTCCGCGATACAACCCTTTCCGGCTCCATGGTTCGGGCGGATCTGCTATCCCTCCTGCCGCCTGCAACCCACAATCCGGTTTCATTCAATATGACAAACCGCAACAGTGGAGCATTCACTATCCCGTCTGCAATAAAAAAGGATGGAAACTTCTGATGACTGATCTTTTTTTGCCAATGACCGCCGAAGATCTCAAGGCGCGCAACTGGGATGGTATTGATATTCTGCTCATTACCGGTGATGCTTATGTGGATCACCCCTCTTTCGGGACGCCCATTATCGGCAGAGTTCTGGAAAGCTGCGGCTACAAAGTCGGCATCCTCGCTCAAATCGACTGGAAAGACCCCGAAGCACTTAAAGTCATGGGCAGACCGCGCCTCGGAGTCGGCATTTCAAGCGGCAACCTTGACTCAATGGTAAATATTTACACCGCCGGCAGAAGATTGCGCCGCGATGATGCGTTCAGCGAAGGCGGTCAGACCGGCAAGCGTCCGCCGCATGCATTGACCGTTTATTCCCAACTTGTGCGACAGGCTTTTCCCGGCATTTTCGTAGTTATCGGCGGTCTTGAAGCAAGTTTGCGCCGCGTGGCGCATTACGATTACTGGCAGGACAAAATACGCCCCTCTGTACTCGTTGACTCAAAAGCAAACATCCTCTGCTACGGCATGGGGGAACGCACAATGCCGGAAATATTCCGCCGTGTCGCCGCCGGAGAATCTCTCCGCAACATCCCGGGAACGGCAATGCTCCTCGGCAAAAAAGATGCCGAAAATTTCAATGCTTTTGACCGCTATGTGGAACTTCCCTCTTTTGAACAGCATCTGCAGGACAAAGACGCGCTCATGCAGTCAACCATTGCTGTTGAATCCCAGATGAATTCACTCGGCGGCAGCGGACTTATCCAGCGTCACGGCGACCGTCTGCTCATAGTTGAACCTCCGGCAAAACCGCTTGAACCGCATGAACTTGATGCAATGCATGCTTTGCCTTTTGTCAAAAAAGTCCACCCGAAATACAAAATGCGCGTTCCCGCGTTTGAAACAGTCAAAGATTCCATTATGGCAGTACGCGGCTGTCCCGGAGGCTGTGCATTCTGCGGTCTGGTCGTCCATCAGGGCAGACAGGTCATGAGCCGTTCAGAGGAATCCATTATCAGCGAAATCAAAGAAATGACAGCGTCACCGTCTTTCAAAGGGACGATTTCTGATATCGGCGGCGCGGCCGGCAATATTTACGGCAGCACAACCAATCCTGAAATATGTGCCAAGTGCCGCCGTCCGAGCTGCCTGTGGCCCAAAATATGTCCGAATTATAAATGCGACGGTCTCCGGATGGCAGCATTGCTCCGCAAAGTCCGCGCAATTCCGAAAGTGAAGCATGTTTATATCAATTCAGGCATCCGCCTTGACCTCGCGTTGCGCCAGAAAGAACTTTTCAGAGAAATCGTGCATCACCATGTTTCCGGACATATGAAAGTCGCACCGGAACATCTCAACGATGAAGTTCTTTACTATATGCGCAAAAATCCAAGCTGTGAATTTTATGACATCATGCGCCTTTTTGAAGAGGAATCTGCCAAATGCGGCAAGGAACAATACCTCATTCCGCTTTTTATTTCCAACTTTCCCGGCTGTACACAGAAACACATGCAGACAGTAGATGATTTTCTCAAAGCTCACAATTGGAGTCTCCAGCAGGTGCAGGATTACATCCCCCTGCCCATGACCATGGGAGCGGCGATGTATTACTGCGGCAAAGCTCCTGACGGGACGCCGATCCATGTCAACCGCGGTCTTGCCGAACGCCGTCCGCAAATCCAGGTATTGAAAAAACGGCGCCAATTCAATCACAAAAACAAAAAAGGCAGATAAAAATTTCCTACTGCCATGTATCCCCAAAAAAAATAAGCGGCTGCTGCAAAACTATTTTGCAACAGCCGCATCAGTATCATCTGATATCAATACTGACGGTCATCACCGTAACCATAATGTTCAACTACATAATCGACATCTTTGTCGCCTCTGCCGGAGCATGTGGCAAGGATTGAGCCGTATGGATGTTCTTTTGCCCATTTGATTGCATATGCAATAGCGTGTGAGCTTTCGAGAGCGGGAATGATTCCCTCGTAACGGGAAAGCATGAAGAATGCGTCAACCGCTTCTTCGTCGCTGGCGGTAACATATTTGACCCTGCCGAGATCGTGCCAGAATGCGTGTTCAGGGCCGACAGACTGGTAATCAAGTCCGCTGGCAATGGAGTAAACAGGCAATGCTTCGCCTTTTTCATCCGCAAGGACATATGATTCAAAGCCATGCAGCTGACCGACTTTGCCATAATTGAGTGTTGCCGCATGATCGCCGACAGCAGGCCCCTTGCCGAGAGGTTCAACACCGAAAATATCAACCGGATCATTCAGATATGCACAGAATGAACCGACAGAATTTGAGCCGCCGCCGACACATGCACAAACCGCATCCGGCAAATGTCCGGTCATATCGAGGAACTGCTGACGGGATTCATCACCGATGCACATCTGGAAATCGCGCACCATCAACGGAAAAGGATGAGGACCGGCGGCAGTACCGATACAATAAATAGAATCTTTATAATTTTTAGCATAAGACATGAATGCGGAATCAACTGCTTCTTTCAAAGTCTTCTGTCCGAAAGAAACGGGAATGACTTTTGCTCCGAGGATTTTCATACGGGTAACATTGGGAGCCTGTTTGGCAATATCGACTTCGCCCATATGGATTTCGCATTCCAAACCGAAATATGCCGCCGCAGTTGCCAATGCAACACCATGCTGTCCGGCTCCGGTTTCAGCAATGATGCGTTTTTTGCCCATATATTTGGCAAGCAGTCCCTCACCCATGCAATGGTTGAGTTTATGTGCGCCGGTATGATTCAAATCTTCGCGTTTCAGATAGATTTGACAGTTGCCGAGTTTGCGGGAAAGTCTGTCGCAATGATAAACCGGTGTCGGTCTGCCCTGAAACTCTCTGCGGATACGGCGTAATTCATTGATAAAATGCGCCGACTGACAAATAGATTGATACGCAGTATTGATTTCTGCAAAAGCTTCCTTGAGTTCCGGTGTCAAAAACGCACCGCCGTAAGGACCAAAATAACCATCCGGTGTCGGATAGTCACGAAAATAACGGGAAAAATCCATAATATATACTCCGATTTTTTATAAATTCAAATTATTTTTCAGCAAAGATTTTCTGCATTTCAAGTTGAAAATCTTCGATATCCTGTTCAGTGGGTTTGCCGCCCACGACTTTGTCCAACCCCAATCTGCCGCTGTTGTCGATATACCATTCGGCATAGACTCCGGAGGCAAAATGCACACTGCCGGAAGCAATCGCACCGGGGCGGACTATTTTGTTCAATTCTACGGTGGTTTTTGCCGGAGTATCTTCGGGAGTTTCGTCTTCAGCAGCATCCGCGGGAGTTTCTTCAGCGGGGGCTTCTTCAACTTCGCCGGCTTGCCAGTCTATCTCCAATTCGGAAGCAAGGATACGAATATCCATAAAAGTCATTCTGGTATTGAACTTTTCATTTACCATAGACTGGATTTCCGAAAGGGAGATGTCCTCCGCAATTTTTTCTGCCATAAATTTTTTGATTTCGTTTACATTACTCATAATAACACCTTTTATTTCATTGCATCAGCCACGTCACGGATAATATCCTTGAGAGAATGTTCGGCACGCCATCGTATCAATGAATTGATTTTGGCGGTATCGGGTGCGCGATGCATCATATCTTCAAATCCTTCTTCATAAGCTTCTTCATAGGGTATGAATTTGATTTTGCTGTCACTTGCAAGCTCTTTGATTATCAACTGCGCGAGTTCAAGAATCGAAATTTTGTTCTGACTGCCGATATTGTAAATCCCGCCGAAAGATTCAGTATTGTCAGCCAATGCTTTCAGGGCGCGGACAGTATCAAAAACATGACAGAAACAGCGGCTTTGCGAACCGTCACCGTAAACATGAAGCTCTTTATTCGCCATGGCACTTTTGACAAAACGGGGAATAACCATACCGTACTGTCCGGTCTGACGCGGTCCTACGGTATTGAAAAAACGCACAACAGTACCTTTCAAACGGTGGGATTTGCAGTAAGCCAGAGTATAGAATTCATCCAAAAGCTTACTGCATGCATACGACCAGCGGGAATGAACAGGATTACCGATGAGCAAATCATCATTTTCAGAGAAAAATTCATGATTGCTTTTGCCGTAAACTTCGCTGGTAGAAGCGACGATTATGCGCTTATCAAACTCCACTGCCGCCTTGAGAATATTCTCTGTGCCATGCACATTGGTATGAATGGTGCGTCCCGGCTCACGGACGACAAGCTCAACACCGACCGCCGCCGCCAGATGATAGATACAATCAACTTCTTTTACATATTTGCCGAGATCGCAATCAGCATCGGTGATATCTTTGATAACGATCTGCAGCCGCGGATCATCAGCAATGGCTTTCAGATTATCAAGCGATCCGGTTGACAAATCATCAATCACCGTCACACCGCCGCATCCAGCATCGTTGAGCAGTAACTGCGCGAGATGGCCGCCGATAAATCCGGCTCCGCCGGTAATAAGATATTTCATTTGTCTCCTCCTTCAGCAAAACGCTCTTTGTTGAATGCCTGAATTATCAGGTTCACAAATCCGGACAGCACATACAATGTCACCAATGCAGTAATACCGGGAATTCTGAATATCATAACAACTGCAATGATTAACAGCAATATGACCATGCGCCGTCTTCTTTTGAACACTCCGCAAATCCATCTGCCGGCATGGACATAAGGAACTTTACTGACCATCAGCACCCCCAGCAATGCAGCATATATCGGCAGATAACGGATGATAAAACGGTTATATTCACCGGGCAATGTACCCGCATCCTTGGCAAAAATAACGATAGAGCAAATTGCCGCCGCCGCACCGGGAGATGGCAGTCCTGAAAAATAATTTTTACTCATATTCTTTTCTGCTTTTTCCGGCATCAAAGCATGAATATTGTACCGTGCCAGACGGAGAGCTGCGCCTCCGATGTAAACACAACACAAACAATAAACAACTATTTCCTGAAAAACTCCGTGCGGCAAATCAGTTGTCATTCTCATAGTGTGGGTCATGATCGCCACAATTGTCGCCGGAGCCAACCCGAATGTCACCATATCAGACAATGAATCCATCTCAACCCCGTAAACACTTGAGGCATTCAGCAATCTTGCAACAAAACCGTCAAGCGCATCAAAAACCATGGCAAAGAGAATGATAAAAGCACTTGTCATATAGACTGTTGCCGCCTGCTCCGGTTCTCTGGCAAGCTCATAAACACGCAAAGTTATCAATATGGCGGCAAATCCGCACAGAGAATTACACAATGTCAGAAAATTGGGAACCCATTTGAGGGCACAAAAATCTTTCCCGCAATTTTTTAAACTTTTCAACATAACAAAACCTTTTTATTTGAATCGCTGCTCTTCTGCAACAAAAATACATTTTACAGTAATATACATTGCCAAATGAAAAAAATCCACAAAAAAGTAATTTTTTCAACCGAAAAAAATAAAAATTATCAATAAAGTGCATTTATTGATGCTTCCGCCGTAAACTGCTGGGCAGGATATGCTGTAATTCACGATATTTTGCCACAGTTCTGCGGGCGACTTCAAAACCGTCGCTGCGGAGCATCCGGGAAATTTTTTCATCCGAAAGAGGCTTGTAAGGGTCCTCATCTTCGATATACTCGCGTATTTTCTCCTGAACAGCACGGGCAGAAACTTCTTCACCATCAGCATTGGTATAACCGCCGGAAAAGAAATATTTGAATTCAAACACTCCCTGCGGAGTTCCTATATATTTCCCTTTGCATCCGCGGCTGATGGTAGCCTCATCATTTCCAAGAGCAACCGCTGCCTGTGCCATAGTCATCGGACGGAGAGCTTCAACCCCGTCCGAGAAAAAATCCTGTTGATTTTCCAGAATGAAACGGGCGATACGGATAATCGTTTTCTCACGCCGCTCAAGAGAACCGGTGAACTCTTTTGCATCATTGAGTTTGTTCCGCAGATAAGTTCTTACATCCTGCGGCAGATTTGGATCATCCAGCATCTGACTGTAATGTTCGGATATTTTTATTTTCGGCAATATCTCATTGTCCTGCTTCAAAACGAATTCACCATTTTCCCAAACAGCCGAAACCTCCGGAATAACCGTACCGGCATCAGCGGCGGCAAGTTCGCTTGCAGGAAATGGATTGAGTTTACGGATCCTGTCGCCGAGCCGGTTCAGTTCCTCTATGGAAATATTCATTTTTTCAGCGAGAGCAACCAGTTTGTTGCGCCCGAACTCTTCAATATTTGCCACCAGCTCATAAAGAAGCGGCTCTGTTTCCCCCGCCGCCTCCAGCTGCAATTTCAAACATTCGGACAAATCGCGCGCACCGACTCCGGGCGGAAATATTTTCTGCAGTCTTTTCAGCATCTCTTCTGCTTCAAAAAGCTCCACATCTTCAGATTGCGCTATATCGACAATATTTGTTCCGAGAAAACCGTTGTCATCGATGGCTATAATTATCGCTTCGGCAAGATTTTTCTCTGCATCAGACAGCTTCAAAGCTCCGAGTTCCCGCATCAATTTATCATGAATGGACTCTTTTTCAGTCAGACTGGAGAAAAAATAATCCATTTTCTGCTGCTGCTCCTCTGAAAATGAGCCATTTTCTCCCGGGATCGGCAAATCATCATGCCACACATCATCTCCGGCATAATACTCCCCATCCTCATCCGCATTCTCATTATTTTCAAAAGGTGCTTCAGGCAGAGGGCTTGTCATGGAATTTCCGGGCAAATCAGCATATTCAAGCATCGGATTGGAATTCATCGCTTCTTCGATACGGCTCTGCAAATCCTGAATCGGCACTTCCAGCAGATCCAGAGATTGGTACTGCCGCGCCGAAAGCTGCTGCTGTTGCGAAATTTTATGTTCCTGTCTTACATCAATCATAATTTTACCAAAAAAAATGAATATTCATACGCTTGTGATTTGATTTTATGCAAACTGCCATTATATTTCCAGTAGTATATAATATCTGCCTTTTTTGCATTTTTTCAAGCAATGGCAGTAAAAAAATAAAAAAATTCAAAAAAAATACAGAGAAAATGCCGGAAGACGAACAGAAAACTTTGAAAATATGCACTCTCGGCAGCGGCAGCAAAGGCAATGCTTTTGCAATTTCCGCGCCCGATTGCGGGACTTTGCTTATCGACGCCGGGTTCAGCGCCAAACAAATGGAGCTTAAACTTGACAGTGCCGGTATAGATTTTGCCTCCATCCGTGCCGTATTGCTGACCCATGACCATGATGACCATGCTCACGGCTGCAGAGTTTTCTGCAATAAACACAAAATCCCGCTGTACTGCTCCTTCAATACCGCCCATTACCTCAATACCAGAAACAAACTGCCGGACAAGGTGATCCAATTCGATCCCGGCGACCGGTTTACGATCGCAGATTTTGAAATTTCAGCATTCGCCGTACAGCATGATGCCATCGACCCTGTCGGCTTCAGAATATGCTGCTGCGAAAAAACTATCGGCATCGCCACCGATCTCGGAGAGATTAATGAGTTGTGCAAGCAACGGTTGAAATACTGTCATGCACTTTTGCTGGAAAGCAATTATGACCACGATATGCTTTATGCCTCCGATCGCACATTGTTTCTGAAACAGCGCATTGCCGGCAGAAAAGGTCATCTGGACAATCTCGATGCACTCAATGCACTCCACGAACTGCTGAATGAAAACAGCTCTTTCCTGATGCTGGTGCATATCAGCAACGACTGCAACTCTTACGAATTAGTGCAGCAAAATGTTTCATGCTGTTTGAAAAATATTGCAAAAGATCACGTAAATATGTATGTAGCACAACAGAATGAGGTCAGCCCCTGGTTTTCGATATGAATCAATGCCCCGAAAAAATTATTTGCAGCAAATGCGGCAAACACCTTGACATCAGCGACCTGCAGCCGTTTGATGAGTTTCTGTGCCCGCAATGCGGCTGCAAAATCAAATGTCCGATGCTATTTGAGCGGTATTATCTGCTGGATATTTGCGGTATCGGCGGCATGTCGAAAGTATATCGCGGATTTGACCCGGTTGAAAACAGAACTGTGGCAATCAAAATTACCAACGCTGATATTTTCGATACTGATACGGAGGGGGCGCGTTTCACTTTTGAAGCTGAACTTGTCGCCAGAATAAATCATCCCGGCATTGTCAAAGTTTTCCGTGGCGGAATTTTTGAAAATCAGCCGTTTCTCGTAATGGAATTCATGAAAAAAGGCACTCTGGAAACTCTGCAGAAAGCTTTTATGCTCCCACCGACAGAAAAAATCCTCATGTGGCTCTCAATTATCGCCGGCGGACTGTATGCCGCAGAACAAATCGGTATTGTTCATCATGATGTCAAGCCCGCCAATATCATGCTTTCTGAAGACGGAGATGTGAAAATCGGCGATTTTGACCTCGCAGAAATAAATACCGACAATTCAGATTCCGGCAGTTCCGACTGGGCGAGTATTGCTTATGTCAGTCCCGAAAGACTCCAATCCGGCCGTGAAGACTCCAAAGGTGATATTTTCAGCCTCGGGGCCAGTGCATACGAATTGCTTACCGGAGAATATCCTTTCGGCAACACCGGAGAAGTGGATGAAATTCTTGAACGCCGCCGTGCTTTCAATTTTGAACCGGTAAATCATCTGAATTCCACTGTTCCCAGAAGTGTTTCAGATTTCATCAACCGGATGATGGCATTTGATCCTGCCGGCCGGCCATCATATCCGGAGATAATAGCAGTATTCAGTTCGGCAGGACAAAAAAAAAGATAACCGAAAGCTTATTCGCAGGGAAAATATAAAAAAATCCTGCTGCAAGGAGAAATTTTATGCATAAAATCAAGAGAAACTGTACTTTTGCCATCTGCATTGCAGTACTTACCTTCATAGTCTTTACATCCCTGATAACAATTTACGGACTGCTGCCGGCGGTCAAAAGCATCCATTCTGTCAATGACCTCTGCACCATCCCCGACAGTTGGCCGTTTCTGCCCAAATGGACAGTTCTGGTCATGGGATTACTGCCGATAGCGGCAACCCTGTGGATGATATCTGTGCTGATCAAAATCCGCAGCCGTATTGTTTCGCCATTTGTCAAAAGCGATGCATTCCTGCATGCTCTCGCCAATAATATCATCCCCCCCCCGCTGCATCTGAAGAAAAAATATGGCGCAAACACCAACCGCATGCTCACCAATCTCAATATTATCCGCGATCATATCATAAACAACAACCGCCGTCAGGATGCAGCACGTCAACGCGAAGTGGAAGCCCGTAACAAACTTGATTATGCCAACGAACTCAAATCATTGATAATCAGCCGTTTAACCCCTGACATACGCATGCCTCTGAACTCCATTGAAGGCTATGCTGAAATAATCAAAACAAAAACTGCAGCAAATGATGAATTCAAATACGAACTTGATGCTGTTGCCCGGAATATCGCCGATATCGCCAAAATCGTTTCCCGCATCATCTCATTCAGCAAGCTCGGTCATCAGAAAATGGAAATTGTCAATTCGCATTTTAAAGCATCCGATCTGATTGAAACTCTGGTTAAAATAAATAAAGACCTGCTGCATGAACGCGGAGTCAGCTTTGTAAATATTTATGACCGCTCAACCCCGCAGCTGCTCCACACCGATTACGAAGTGCTGATCCAGATATTGCTGTTGATAATCCGCTCTGTTTTCCGCGCCTCAGAGCATGGAGAAACTATAAACATGTGCTGTTCGGCAGATGAAGAAAAAGTTTATTTTACAATAAATGACTCTGCACACAGCGAATGCCGCGAAAAACTTGCTGAACTATACAATTTCCATGAATTTGAATGCGGTGCGGAATTCCTCGACGGTGCCAGTTCAACTCTGCTCGGAATATTTTTTGCTGCAAACCTTGCCGGTTACATCGGCGGAGAACTCTCCGCCTCAAGCGATGAAACTGCCAATAACAAATTCATTCTTTCATTCAAAAAATTCGATATCCTCTCAAGCGCCGGAGAAGAAGAACTCCAGAAACAGGATATTCAGGGCAACCGCTCCAGCAACCTGATTTTCGGCAAAAATTATCTCCCCGGCACATTCTCCCTGCCAGTGCAGCATGAATCTCTCCCTACCCGAAAAATTCTGCTGGGCGAAGACAATGTGGATAATGCCAATGCCCTTTCAGAATATCTGAAACTTTTCAATTTTGAAGTAATATGCTGCGACAATGCTGCCCATCTGCTGCAGCTGTCATCAGACGGAACTTTTGATGCGATCATACTCTCCAACTCTCTGCGCCACCGCTATCTGGTGGAAATCATCAAAAACATACGGGCGCAATTCAATGCAGCCAGATTGCCGCTCATCGTATTGGCAACCAAATTGAATCCGCGCAAGGAAGCTGAACTGCAGGCATTGAAAGTGTCGTCCATTTTGCTGAAACCCGTTCAATTTTCCGCTTTGGTAAACCGGCTGAACCAACTCTGCTCAATGAACCAATGAAAATAACCAGAAGTCAAATACTTTTTATCTGCTTCATTCTATGGGGGATTATCATTCTCGCATCATCACTGCGGCAAATAACATGGCAGAGAAGCGAGCTGCTGGCGTTTGCCAACCGGATAGCGGCAAAAAACACCATTGTTTATGCCGTCAGGGCACCAATCATTGACCGCAACGGTGTTCCGGTGGCATACAGCGAATGGCAATTCTACATACTCTTCAACAGGCAAACAAGCAAAAGAGCCGAAATTTTCTGCCGCCAGACATCAATACCTTTTGAGCCTGTCGCCATCAACAAAAAATTCTGTCTGGAAATCCCGCAAAACAAACTGCAGCATGCCATCATAAATGCAAAAAAAAATAAATTGCAGATCAGAAAACGGGAAATCCGCAAAACTGTCGTACTGCCTCCTCAAGTTAAGCATAAAATCGGCATAACTCTTTTCAGGCACGGGCTTTACGGTCTGGAAAAAAAATACAATTCACACCTTCAGGGACAACCCGGATTTTATCAGATAATGCTGGGACCGACCGGGGCTTCTGAAATATCAAACATGAAAATTTTTCTGCCTCTGCGCCCCGGCACACCTCTCAAATTGAAACAATCCTTATTTGAACTGCAATGCGGCTCAATGCCGCAACCGGAGGATGAAAAATGAATAAGATCAATAATTTTATTCTCCGCTTTTATATTCTGATATTCATCCTCGGATTTTCCGGAGTGCTTCTCATTTACGGCAGCCGCGGCAGCCAGTACGGATTCAATGCTGCCGAACTGGCTTTGAAACAATGTATTTTCCTGCTGTCAGGAATATTGCTGATGGAAATCATGCGGCGCACAGATTACCGCAAATATCTCACAGCCGGAACAAAACTTTTCTTTCCGGCACTGATAATCCTGTACGGAGTTCTGCTGTTCGGAGTCAAAATAAACGGTATGCGCGGCTGGTATTCTCTTGGCAATATTTATCTGCAGCCGTCAGAACTTTTCCGATTCATATACATCCTGTTTATCTCCGATATTTACCTGAAGGCAAAAAACAAAGAGCGGGCATTTCCTGTTGCTCTGATTTATTCTATTCCCTATATTGGAGCGGTACTGCTGCAGCCGGATTACGGGACAGCGATGCTGTATGTAATGACTTTTGCTTTGATAAGTTTTCTTGCCGGAGTACGCCTCCGGCTCCTTGCCATATTACCGGCGGGCGCATTATGCAGTCTGCTCATATTCATCAACTGCAAAGAATACGGCTTCAACCGCATATACGGATTTTTTTCAGAAAATGCGGATGTTTTCGGTGTGGCATGGCATTGGAAACAGTTCCAGCTTGCGATTGCGCGCGGCGGCTGGTTCGGTAATAAACTTTCCGGCGGCTTTTGGAGCAATAATTATCTGCCGTTTTCCTACAATGATTCAGCATACGCCACAATGCATGAACTGATCGGTTTCTGCGGAGCGGCGGTGATTCTTGTCCTCTTTTTCATTCTTTTTCACATGACGATCAAAAAATCGGCAAAAAACAAATACTCTCTGATCATAATCAGCTGTATTGCAACAATTTTGATGCAAACTCTGCTGCACTGCAGCATCAACTGCGCGCTGATACCGACAACCGGTTTGAATCTGCCGTTGATAAGTTACGGCGGCAGCTCTCTGACCGGGATTTTCATGATATTCGGGATGATGCTGTCATTTTTGAATTGCGATGAAACTGAAGAATAATTGTCTTTTTCATTAAACCTCTTTTTTGCTGCGGCGAATTGATTCTGTATCTTGTTCGGTTATTTTACCGTAGAACAGCCGGAGCGTTTTCCGGCACCCAGAAACAAACAAGGAGGTTTATATGGGTACAGTTTCAATCATTATCGGTCTGATCGTTTTTGCGATCGCTCTCTTCCCCAATCTCGGTTATTTCATCATGATCCCGGCAGCAGTAGGACTGCTCCTCGGATTGTGCAAAATCTGCCGTGACGGCTATTGTCCATGGGGACTCAGCGGTACAGTTCTCAATGCTATGGCAATAGTCCTTGCATTTTTCTGGACCGGGCTTATCTCCATGTCAACAGTAGATTTTATGGAAGATGCAGTAAGGGACATCCAGTCAAGACCGGATGTTCTGCAGGTATTTTATCCGGTGATCCCGGACAATCATCCTGCTAAAAAATCCCTCATGCAGTCAAAACAAACACCTGCAGAGAAAAAGAATGCGGAAACTCCGGCAGCAGTTCCCGCTAAAAAAGCTGAATAAAAATATTATTTCCGGTCATTATTGGAAGGCTCCCGGCAACGGGAGCTTTTTTTTACAGTATCTATTTAAAACAGCTTGAACTGTACTGAATATATGCTATATTAAACATTGTAAGATTTTTAACAAAGGTTTTTATGATGACCGAATTGGAAATAAATGCATATATTCTGATACGCCGGCGGCTCGCTCAGTCAAGAGCGGATATCGCCAGATGTCTCAATATCAGCCGTCCGACTGCTTCTTCGGTCTGTGAAAATCTGTTGGCGGCAAATTTGATTCAGGAATGCGGCAAAGGTAAATCCAGCGGGGGTACGACTCCCATTCTTCTCTGTGCGTCTGCCGCAGAATATAATATTGCAGGTATTGACTTCGGCTATTCAAATCAGATGACAGCTGTTCTGCTTGACGGGGCGGGCAATATTGCGGCCCGGGCGGAGACGACTTTTGAACCGTCGGATTTTGACAGTATAATCAGCAGTGCGCATTTATTGATAAAAAAATTTTCCGCTGACAACAAAATCATCGGTACGGCAATAGCTCTTTCCGCAATCATTGATGAAAATTCCCGTTCGGTCCGCAAAAGTATCAATCCGCTTTTCTGTGATAAAAACTTCATTCCACTTCTGCAAAAAAATCTTTCCTGTCCGCTTTTTATCTCCAACCGTTCCCGTTCTGCGGCTATTTCTGAGGCATTCGGCGGGGCGGCGGATAGAGTAAGAGATTTTGCACTTATATCGCTGGGGCGAAGTGTAGGTGCGGCATTCTGGTGTGACGGAGAACTTTTCAGCGGGACAACTTCCTCTGCCGGTGAAATCCGCAATCTGCGCTTACACGACGGAACCCGGCTTGAAGATTTGCTTTCAAAGGAAAATGTCTTAAATTCAAACAAAGAAAAATTGCTGAACGGCTGTACTGAAGCTCTGAACCTTATAACTGATATTATGGACTTCAAACTCATGGTGCTTGCGGGAAGATTTGCTGATTTCGGAGATGATTTTGCTCCGCAGCTGCAGGAGAGGCTCGGAGAGTCAGGTGTAACCGTTACTCAATCATGTTTCGGCCGATTCAGTGCCGCCAGAGGCAGTGCCTTTCAAATGGCGGAATTTATGATGAAAAATAAAATTTCATTCAAAAATAAAAGTATATAAAAGGAAGATGAAAATGAATCTCGTTATCTGTAAAGACAAATTGACCTGCGGCAGAGAAGCTGCCAAATTCGGAGCTGAAAAAATCCGTCAGGCAATCAAAACTCAAGGCGAATGCCGTATCATCCTTACCACAGGCGCAAGCCAGTTTGAAATGCTTTCTGCATTGCTCAATGAAAAAGGCATTGACTGGAGCAAAGTTATCATGTTTCATCTGGATGAATATGTCGGATTGCCCGCCACGCATCCTGCAAGTTTCCGCAAATACCTTTCTGAACGGTTTGTTGAAAAACTTCCCGTAAAAATGAAAGAAGTCAATTTCGTTGAAGGCGATGCTGCCGATCTTGAATCTTCAATCAATGCTCTCAGCAGAAAAATTGCAGAATGCCCCATTGATGTATGTTTTATCGGTATCGGAGAAAACGGACATATTGCTTTTAATGACCCGCCTGCTGATTTCGATACTGAAAAACCGTATCTCATCGTAAATCTTGACGATGTCTGCCGCAATCAGCAGTTGGGCGAAGGATGGTTTCCGAATCTTGATGCAGTTCCCAAACAGGCTGTTTCCATGAGTGTCCGTCAGATTATGAAAAGCCGCTGTATCGTCAATACCGTTCCGGACGCACGCAAAGCCCATGCCGTAAAAATAACTTTTGAAGAAGAACTTTCGCCCATGCATCCAGCTTCCGTCATACGTCTTCATCCTGATTGCCGCACCTTCTGTGATATTCCTGCGGCGGCGGAATTGAGTGATTTCACCCGTGATATCTGCACGCTGCAATAACAGAAAAGGAGTCGGAAAATGCAGAATAAATTGAAAATCGGTATTATCGGGACAGGTTCACGCGGCGTTGATTGTTTCGGTCAAATTCTGAAAAAACGCAGCGATGTGGAGATTGCCGCACTTTGCGACACAAACAGTGTCCGCTGCCGTACTGCCGCAGAGTTGCTCAATATCACTCCCAATCTTTACTGCTCCGTTGATGAAATGACAGCAGTTGAAAAACTTGACGCCGTAATCATTACTGTCATAGACAGTGAACATTATATCTGTGCCAAAAAAGCCCTGCTTGCGGGCTGGCATGTTCTGCTTGACAAACCGCTTGCCACCCAAGCTGCCGATGGCAAAGAGTTGATTGCTCTGGCAAAAGAGACTGGCAAAACGCTGATGATAGGTTTTAATTTGCGTCATCATCCTGTGCTTATGCGTTTAAAAGAGTTGATTGATAACGGTACATTGGGACGGATTTTTATTGCAGAAAACCGTGAATTTTACGACGGCGGCAGAACATATTTTTCACGCTGGAACCGTTTTTTTGAAAATACAGGCGGCCTCTGGATTCACAAAGCCAGTCATGATTTTGATATTTTCAACTGGCTTCTGGGATTTCCGAAACCTTTGCGGGTGAGTTCCTTTGCCGCAATGAATGTCTTTGATAAAAATCATCTCCCGTTTGAACTTGAAGCGGGGAAAACTCCGGGACCTGACTGCAACAGCTGTTATTATCAGAACAAATGCAAAGACAAATGGGTCCTTTCCGAAAATGCACTGAAATTATGGAGTCCGGAAGCAGTTGCCGAAGTCAGCCTCACCGACCGTACAATCACAATCACTCCTCGCTGGGGAACTGAAGTTGTTACATACAAAGTTCCCCATGCTGAAGGTGAACATGGCGGAGCCGACCCCAATCTGGTAGAATCATTCTGCAAAGTCATCCGCGGTGAGTTGACCGTAAATTCAACCGCTGAACACGGTTTGCTTGCCACCGCTCTCGGACAGGCAGCAGAAATGTCCCGCCGTCAGCAACGCATGGTCGAAATGAGTGAGATTCTGTAATGAGCAATAAACAATATGCAGATTTACAGATAAACGGTTATATGGGAGTGGATTTTTCCACTCCCGATTTGAGCGAAGAGCAGTTCCTTGCCGCCGCCGATGATATTTTCAAATCAGGTACCAATTATTTTCTGCCGACAATCGTAACAAGTTCAGAAGATACTTATCTGCGCAATCTTGCTATTATATCAAATGCCGTCAAAAAACATGGTCTTACGGAAAATATCGCAGGAGTACATCTGGAAGGACCTTTTATCTCCCGTGAGTCCGGAGCAATCGGCGCGCATATACCTGAATTGGTGAGAACGCCTGATATTAAGTTTTTCGATAAACTCATGGATTCTTCAGAAGGATTTATAAAGTTGATTACTGTTGCCGCAGAACTCAATGGCATTACGGAATTTATTTCTCATGTATCCTCCTGCGGCGTAACTGTTTCCTGCGGTCATCAAATGGCTTTATCTTCAGATTTGCAAAAAGCGGCAAATGCTGGAGCCAGACTTCTGACACACCTCGGAAACGGCTGTCCCAATAAAATCGACCGCCATAACAATATGATTTGGAGTGGTATGGCCA
The DNA here is from genome assembly GCA_045538635.1 of Victivallaceae bacterium. Lineage (GTDB taxonomy): Bacteria > Verrucomicrobiota > Lentisphaeria > Victivallales > Victivallaceae > RGIG5270. Next base: position 7,896 of record JAZSRU010000055.1, on the reverse strand, counting down.
ATGATGACTTGACGGCAATGATTATCGCAGACGGACACCATTTGCCGCTTGATGTCATTAAATGTATAATCCGTTGCAAAGGTATTGATAATGTGATAGTTACAAGCGATGCTGCGCCAATCGCAGGGCTTCCTCCGGGGCGGTATAACTGTTGGAATAATGATGCAGTTCTTGAGCCTGACGGCAAATATCACAATCCGCAAAAAGGATGTCTTGTCGGGTCATCATTCTGCATGCGGCAGTGCGCGGAATATCTTGAAATGAATGGTTTCAGTGAAGAAGGAATAGACATTATGACCATTCATAATCCGCTGAAAATCATTCGAAATCAGTAAAACACAACGCTGTATTCATTACCAGATATTGTCTGTATAATAGAAAGACGGGTGAAACACCATGGCGCAGTAAGCACCCCCTGCAATAAAAAATCAGTCAATGTTCAGTATACAGCTGAAAATATTATTTCCGGTCATTTTTTGAAGGCTCCCGGCAACGGGAGCTTTTTTATTTCTGAATTTCAGTCAATAATAAATTCGGCGTTTTTTTATATGAAATTATTGAATTTTTATTAAGCAATTGTATATTATTTTACATACAATAAATGCGTAAAGGAATAATATCATGCTGAATTCTCTTGTTGAAACTATCAATTCATACCGCAATGAAATCCGCAATTTCTCTGATGCTCTCTGGAATAATCCTGAAACTGCATTTAAAGAATTTTTTGCCGTCAAAACTGCTGCTGAATTGCTTAAAAAACATGGTTATGAAGTCGTCAATCCTTATTGCAATATCGAAACTGCATTCCGTACAGAATTCGATAATGGTGCAGGGCCTGTTTTTGCGATCGCCGCAGAATATGATGCTTTGCCGGAAATCGGACACGGCTGCGGACATAATCTTATTGCAAGTGCGGGGATCGCTTCTTTCCTTGCGGCAGCTGATTATATGAAACAGCATGATATCAAAGGTAAACTCATCCTTTTTGGAACTCCCGCAGAAGAAGGCGGCGGCGGTAAAGTTGTGATGGCAGAAGCCGGATGTCTTGATGGTGTTGATGCGGTAATGATGGTTCATCCTTCAGCAAGAACTGTTGCGGATACCGGTTCGACATCCAATAGCGGACTTGAGGTCGTTTTCCACGGTAAATCCGCTCATGCTGCGGCTGCTCCGGAAAAGGGGATCAATGCACTTGATGCGGTCAATCTGGTTTTTACCGGAGTCAATACATACCGCCAATACATTCCTGAACATGCAAGAATGCATGGAGTCATTCTTGACGGCGGCAATGTCCCGAATGTTATTCCGGATTATGCAAAATGCCGTTTTTATCTGCGTTCCGCTGATGAAGCATGGTGTCCTGTCCTCGAAAAACGCTTCTGCGATATTGTCAAAGGCGCAGAACTTATGACCGGAGCAACTGCTGAAATAACCTATTTCCGTCCGGCATACCGCGCACGCAAACCCAATAAAGTCATGAATGATGAATACATCTGCTGTATGCAAGCTCAAAATGTTGAAATAACAATTCCCGAACATCCTGCCCGCGGCTCATCAGATTTCGGTAATTTCTCTCAAGTAATTCCCGGTATTCATGCTTACTTTTCCATTTCAAAGGAGATGCCGGCGGCCCATTCTACTGAATTCTGTACCGCTGCCGGTTCTGATTACGGATTTGACAATACGATGAAAGCCGCTGCAGCACAGGCAAATATCGCCTGCCGCTTTATTGCCGATGCTGATTTCCGCGCCGCTGTCATTGCAGATTTTAAAAAATAAGGCTCTGTACTAAACATTGAGTGATAATTAAAAAAAACTGAGGGGTTTGGGGTATAGTATTTTGCGCAAGCAAAATACGGGGCGTTTCATCGCCTTTTATTTGCTATCGCCTCGGCAAAATCTCAAAGTATATTTTTACTTTTGGATATGCTAATGCGACAGCATACAAAAAGAGAGCTTGCTCTCCCCAATTATGGCTAATCGTGGCAAAAGATTTTCTTTGTCATCCCACAAAAAAGAGGGAGGAAAAAGGAAACATTTTGCCACAACCAGACAAGACTGACATCACAGCTACTTGTTCCGCCATAGCCTTCGGCAACGGCGGATACCGTTACAAAACGGGGATGGATATCCCCCGCCGGGGATTCCGTCTTCGCTACGCCGTGACAAGGCAATCGGCGTAATGCGTCAGCGTAATAAAAGGGCGGGTGGAACGCCGGGACGGCGCAAGCCCCCTTGCAATAAAAAATCAGTACACATTTAGTACACAGCCAAAAATAATCAATTTTTTTGCATATTATTGCAAAATCATATCTTCAACGGGAAATCCGCTTCAAAATTAATAGTTTTGCCGTCAGACGGATTTTTGAAAGACAATGAATATGCGTGCAATGCCTGACGCGGATAAATGAGTTTTTGGCGGTCTTCAACAGTAAGTGTGCCGGCTATGTAACGCAGGAACAAAGTTTCATCAACTCCGTACATTTTATCGCCGGCTACCGGAAAACCAAGACTGCAGCATGTCGCGCGTATCTGATGAGTGCGTCCGGTGAGAAGCTCTGCTTCAAGCAGCGACAAACCGTTTCTCTGCTCAATACGCCGGAACACAGTATGACAATCTTCGTACGGAATATTGTCAGGTATTTCAAATGAAAACTTCCTTTTTTTCCGTATCAAGCTTGTTCTGTCATTAAAAATAAAACCTTCTGCATCAAAATATTCCGGAAAATCACCATGCACTATTACATGATATTTTTTCTGCATTGATATCCGGCTGAAATCGGATGCGGCAGATGAAGTTCGGGCAAAAATAACAATTCCCGAAGTTTCTCTATCCAAACGGTTTACGGGAGCGCAAGCTCCGAAATCTTTTTGCAGTATATACCAGAGTGTATTTTTATAATACCTCCCCGCCGGATGAATCGGCAGATTTCCGCTTTTGGCAACACAAATGAAATTTTCATCTGCACCAAGAAGCTCATAAGTTAAATCGCACTCCGGTTCATCGTGTTCCGCAAATTCATAAACCAACTCATCACCGTCAGCAATTTCCGTATCCGAAAAAATCCGATTGCCATTGACCAGCAGCCGTCCCGCAATTATTTCATCAAGCCATTGCAGATTCGTCCTGTAAGTAAAACGGACCGCAAGATACTCTGACAGCAATTTTTCAGAAGTGCTGTTCATGCGGACAACAGATTTGATTATCCGTTTTTCCTGAAATGGTTTAAAACCGTCAAAAACACTCATTTTTTTCTGACAGTATGTTTAACTACACGGGCAGTCGCTTCAACTTTGCGCCAGCTGACGATCCAGAGAGTCGGCCAACCGATGGTATCATGTTTTATTGTGACATTTTCTATACCGTCACCTTTGAGTACGCGTTTGGCATACCAATTCATCATGCTGCGGGTCTTGCGGTTGGAAACTGTATCTTGCCACATATAATACTGCCACGCATTCGGACGGGTATGACTGCCGCCCAATATCGGAATAAATCCGAAAAGATATGAAGTGTAATTGCTTGCTTCAATATCAGCGATGACCATATTGCCGGATTGTGCAAATTCAGCACCTTTTTGATATTTGACAACAGGAGTCACCGTACTTGTAACACATCCGCACAAAACAAGCAAGACAGCTGCAAATGCAGCAAAATAAATCATCTTTTTCATATTTTCCCTTTCAGGTAAGATCAGCAAATTCCGCATCAACAAATCCGGCAAGTTCCTCCGGCGGTATTTCAAGATTCAATCCGACATAACCGCCGCTGACAAAAATCCGGTCAAAAAGTATCGCAGTTTCATCGATGAAAGTCGGAAACTTTTTTTTCATACCGACCGGAGAACAACCTCCATGCACATATCCTGTCAACGGCAGCAATTTTTTCAGCGGTATCATATCGATACTCTTGACTTTTGCCGCCTTTGCCGCCTTTTTCAAATTCAATTCACCACTGGCAGGGACCACAAAGACATAATATTCCGGTCCGGGGGCCTCGGTAACCAGAGTTTTAAACACCTCATCAGGCGATTTCCCCAGCTTACGGGCAATGGAACAGGCATCTATCTCTCCGTCAGCGACATCATATTCGTGCGGTACAAAACTGATATTGCCCTCATCCAGAAGGCGCATGGCGTTACTTTTCAACTCACACCTCCGTCAAAGGTCTTCTGCCGTCCCTGCTGTATTCAACTGTCACAACCTGCTGACCGCGATAAAAAGTCATACCGTCTTTGATATCAAACAATCCACGGGCATAATCATCCGCCGCCTGCGGGAAAATGACATGATCTCCGCATTTTTTCAACAAATTCTGATTAAGTTCCGCCAATTCATGCAGAATATCGACATGATCTTTGGGGCGTTTTGCCGGACGCGCCGCATCAACAGATTTCAACTCTTCAACCGTATGCCCATTAAGTTCCAACGCCATCGGTTTTGAAATCCCCAATATCGGGCCGGAATCCACATCCTCATCCCGTCCGGTATATGCCTGGGCAATAATCACGCTGGATTTGATATATTGAAACCCCTCAAGTATGGCAAGTTCTATCGGTTTGAGAGCCAAGCCGTTCAAAAATCTTTTACCGTCACGCTCAACAGTCAAATCACCGGGATGCACATTGAGTGTTACAAAATCCCTGGTAATATTGCTCAAAGGTTCAAAACCTGCCAACAACAGAAAATCCGGACGGTATCCGGCACGGTCTATTACCTCTTCGACTTCCAGAGTCCATTGATCGCGGAGCTGGTTACGGCGTTCATTTATCAACCCGATACCTTTCTCGCCATGAGCGCGGTAATAATCAAAAATATCAAGCGTCAGAACTTCACAGTCAAATTTCCTGCCGATCTCATATGCCCGGCAGCGGTTCGGACGGTCAGTAAAAACAGCACTCACTTCAAAGGCACATTCAGGATTTCTGCTGTACTCCAACAGTGCCTCGGCATTACTGCCGGTGCCACTCATCATCACTACAGTTTTTTTCTTCATATTTATCCTTTTGCGGAATGGTTGTTTTTGGCTATCCACGCCTTGACAACGGCATCCAGCAAAAAATCATCAAATTCATCATTCTGTTTCAACTCACAATTACAGAAAGGGCAATGCAGATACGACTCCACATCAACCTGCGAAATCTCCTCTCCGCAATCCGGACAGAACATCTGCACACATCCTGTAAGTGTATTTTTTCTGAAATGCGGATCTTTTCCGCGCGATACATTATCAGCCATAACGAAAACTTCTCCGTTCAGCGGGCGTCTTTGGCAATTTCACTGGTCTGGAAAAAGACCATCGCCCACATGGTGCAAATCGCAATATACAATAATGTATAGCCCAGACTGAACACCAGATACACTCCCGGAATCATACGCCCGAGTGCCACTGAATCTGCCATCCAGAAATACTGCCAGTTCGGCAATACCGAATAAATCAATTTGGCTATTGTATTCAATACGATATTTTCATAATTTTCCAGCAATTTGAAAAGATAATTGGCCATCAATCCCGCAAAAAACATGATCGCACACAATACCATATTGGCAACCACATCAAACTTGATCGCAAATATCACTGCCAATGTCCCCATGATCGCCACGCTGAAAAATACCAGCACCATGGCAGATGAAACATTGACCAAATCAATTTCCGGTTTCTCACAAAAAATACGGCAGACAAGCGCCAGTACGGGCATAACGAACAGCGCTGCCTTGACGGTCATTTCTGAAAAAGAACTGTTGCGCCAGAAATTCATGAAAAGTCCGAACAATGCGGCAATAAATATTGCCACAAAAAATCCGACATATGTCCATGTATTGAACCAGAACTGGTCGCTGGCGGTAAAAATAGAAACAAAAGTCCCCATGAAACAGAGGAAACAAAATACTGCTCCGGTAAAAATAATACCGCAAATCTTGGCGGAAATAAAAACATATCTGTGAACCGGTTTGGACATCAGCAGCAAAACAGTTCCATTGCGCATTTCACGCGCAACAGTATGCCCTGCACTCAATGTCAAAATCAGCATACCGCCAACCATTGTCGCAGCCAGAGAGCTGTCAACAACCATTTTCAACTGCTGAAAAAAGACGTACAAAGTCAACCCCGGCAAGTTGCCGATGATAAAAAATGCACAATAAAGCATAATGAAAAATACCGGCTCGCGGATCGACTCCAGAAATGTATTGCGCGCAATTCTGAAAAATGACATCATTTAAACACCTCATCCTCAAACAAGCGGAGCAACTTCTGCGGTATTGTTGTCTTTTACTTCTTTTGCAGGTTCAGCTTTATCCGGTGCAGCTTTTTTAGCATTTTCAGCATCAAAAGCGGGATATTCAGCCGGTGCAACTTTTTTATCGTTAGCGGGAGCAGGCTCATTCAAAGCCGGTTCATCAGGGTCGCTGTCTTTCTTGTCTTCAGGGATAAATGAACTTTTGCTTTCATTTTTGTCAGGAAGATACAAACGGCTGTCGAGCTGTGCGCTGAGTTTACGATAACTTTTTGAAAGTTTACTCAAATTCAGCATTGGACCGACAGTATCAGCTGCCTGCTGCCAGTTTTCTGCATTGATAATGCAAACCGGAGCGACCATGCGGAGTTCCTTGACAACATCTTCGGGAACATATTTTTCATTTCCCAGCACGATGATCTGTTTGGGAGCGATAAAAGCGAGAGTTTTGCCCAGACGCTGGCGTTTGAAAACGCGGGCCTTGCCCAAATGTTTGGGCGGGCAGAAATAAAGATTGTCACCATTTTTTACCGGCAGCAGCAGGAATGGCTGACGGCTCTCATCCTGAATCAATTCAGCAATCAATCTCGGATGTTCGTAGTTAGCGGTGACGACAAGAGTCACAATATCGCGTTTCGGTCCGTGATAACTCCACGGATTTGCGATTGCAACAGCGGACATAAGAGCAAAAACAAGCGATACAAAAATTTTTTTCTTCATAATATTTTCCTTTATGTTTATAAATATATGTGAATGCACTATAACATAACTCAAAGTTTCTTCTTATCAAGAGTAAAAATGCATTTTTTTATTAAAAAAATGTCCTTCTGAATAAAAATCCGCTTTTTACCACTTATTTCGGCCACGCCAGAAAGCCGGGGACGCTGTTTTTCCAATCATCTCCGGCGGGAGTTACACGGGCAGTAATACCGAATCTGCCGCTGACCGGACAAAGAACTTCACATTCATACATGTAATTGCCGTCGCCTGCAGCAGAAACCATTTTCATCGGCTCGCTGAATGAGCGTGTGATTTCATTGCGGTTGTCCACATTGCCGTAATAAGCCTCGACCTTGACCTCATCCGGATTCATCTCACCGAGATAAACTTTCAGACTGACCCGGAACTTTTCCCCGACATGAAGTTTATTCATATCACATTCCACATAGGGTTCATGAACATATATACGTTCAAAATGGGCAGTGAGCCGCTTTTTCTGCGCCACAATTTCCTTGGCGCGTCTGCCATTGTCAGCTATCAGGTTATTATAAAGTTTCCATGCGTTGTCATAAAACATTTCATTATAATCCTTGACCATGCGCCAGCTGGAGAACTGACTGATTGCCATGGCGATCGAAGATTTCATTTTCTTGACCCATCTTACCGGAACATCTCCGCCGACACGCTCATAGTAGCACGGGATGATTTCACTTTCAAGAACATGGAAGAGTGATTGTGATTCAAAATTGTCAATATCATCTTCGCTTGAAAAATTACTGTTTCCGGGGATCGCCCAGCCGTTATTCGGCTCATAAGCCTCATCCCACCAGCCGTCAAGAATACTGCAGTTCAAAGCTCCGTTGACAGCAGCTTTCATGCCGCTTGTTCCGGATGCTTCCATCGGACGGCGCGGAGTATTGAGCCAGACATCAACGCCCTG
>JAZSRU010000141.1:0-11281 GCA_045538635.1 Victivallaceae bacterium | reverse complement strand
TTGAACTGCGACGGCTACCATCTTGAATTTCTTGCAAAATGTACCGATTGTATCGAAAGATCCGTCCGGCAAAAAACATAGGATAAACCGCCCCCGCTTTCTCTCATCTGACATTTTCACAAAATTCCGGACAATACCAATAAGTTATATATCAAATCTTTACTGATAAAATATAAACATTGACTGATAATTTGAAAAAAATAAGGGGGTTGTGGTATAGCTTTTGGCTCAAGAAAAAAAGCGGCAATACCCCAATGTGGCTAATCTGTTAGTCCACAGTTGAATAAAATTATATCCGGACTGCATATTTTCACAGATAAAAATGCAATCCGGATTTTGTTTTATTGGGAGAAATTGAGGAAAAACAGCTGATTATGATTCCTGTTCTTCAGTAACAACTTGATTGTTGATCGGGGTTTCCACGATTTCATATTCACCGGTCATTTCGGCTTTTTTGAGATCGGTGAGATCGGCGATCAAACGGGATGTGCGGCGTTGTTCTTTGAGCATTTCAGCGATCATGGTCTGCATTTTGCCGAGCTGATTGGCGATGCCGGTGAGATTGGAGTCAACTTCATGACGGGCTTTGTCCATGCTCATATAGAATTGAGCCAGTTTTGCGACACCGAGGATGAAGATGATCCAGGTCAAAACAATGCTGATGATCAGCATGATAGTGGTTCCGTCAAATGTTTTTATCATAAGTTATCTCCTTTTGTTTTTGAGTTTTTCTATCAATAACCTACACGATTTTATTGAAAAAGCAAATACAATTTTTTAAAAAAATGCTTTTTTTCAGCAGAAAAATGTTTTATGCAAATGAATTTGCCCGGAAATAACTTTTGTTTTCACGAATAAAAAATTCTTTGTAAACTTGTATTTCATTACAACTCAATATATATTATATAAAATAAAAATAATAAAAATCGTACGGAGATGCTATGAAGAATATTTTACAGGAACGGTTGAATGCTAAAACTGTGATTTTTGACGGCGCAATGGGTACAGAATTGTATAAGCGTAATTTTTTCGTGAATGTATCATACGAAAATTTGTGCCTGACTGCCCCGAAAGTGATTCAGGATGTTCATACTGCGTATAAAAATGCCGGAGCGGAGGTGCTTACCACCAACTCTTATGGTGCAAATTTTGCCAATTTGAGTAAATTCGGTCTGGGAGATAAAGTTGCTGAAATAAATGCGGCTTCGGTTCAGCTCGCGCGTAAAATTGCCGGGGATGCGCTTATGGTTGCCGGTTCTGTCGGACCTGTCGATGTTGAAAATGATGCTGAAGCAGTTGAAATGCTTTCTGTTCAGGCAAAGGCATTGCTTGATGCAGAGGCGGATTTTATAATTTTTGAGACGGTAAGCAAATTTAATGATATCCAAAGAGTTTTGAAGACAGCAGCACTAATCGGTGAATTTCCGTATGTTTTGAGCTGTGTTTTTGATGTTGACGGCAATTTGAAGGACGAAACTCCTGCAGAACAGATTTTTGAATTGCTTGAAAAAATTGTTTGCAAACCGACTGCTTTCGGTATGAATTGCGGACTCGGCCCTGACGAAATGTTGGAAGCTTTGGAAAAAATCATAAAAATTTCACCGTATCCTGTAATTGTTCAGCCCAATGCAGGACTCCCGAAAAATGTCGGCGGCAGGACTATTGCCATGTGCAGTCCTGAATACTTCACGACTTACGCCATGCGCTATATGAATCTGGGCGCAAAAGGTATCGGCGGCTGCTGCGGTACCAATCCCGATGATATTGCAGATATGGCACGGAGTATCAATCCTTTGAACAAGGCGCAGGCACACAAAGCTGTTCTTGAAGTGAAAAATGAAAATACCGGCGTTGAGCCTGTCGCATTTGAAACGCGTTCTGATTTTGCCGGCAAACTTGCAGCAAAAAAATGGATTTGCAATATTGAAATCGTGCCGCCGCAGGGTTATCAGCTTGAAAGCACCATTGCCAAAGCAATTAAATGCCGTGAGGCTGGATTTGATGCGGTGAATATTCCCGACGGTCCGCGCGCAAGTTCCAGAATTTCAGCTATTGCCTCTGCTTGCATGATTCAGCGCGAGGCGGGTATTGAAACGATTCTGCATCAGTGCTGCCGTGATAAAAATCTTATTGGAATGCAGTCCGATCTGCTCGGTTGTGCCGCGCTTGGCATCAAAAATATACTTTTTATTACCGGAGATCCTCCGAAGCTCGGAGATTACCCGTTTGCTTCCGGTGTTTTCGATATAGATTCGATCGGGTTGATAAAAATTCAGAACCGTTTGAATCACGGACTTGACCTTATCGGAAAACCGATACCGCAGCAGACTGCTGCAGTTATCGGAGCCGGAGCCGATCCGAATGCTATCGACATGAAGCGGGAGATCCGCCGCACCAGAGAAAAAATCGAAGCAGGTGCGGAATATATCGTAACGCAACCGGTTTTTGATCCGGATGCGCTTTTGCGTTTTATTGACAATGTGCCGGAACTGGCAGAAATTCCGGTGATCGCCGGAATCTGGCCGTTGGCAAGTTTGCGTAATGCGGAGTTTATGAAAAATGAGGTCCCCGGCGTTACTGTCCCTGACAGTGTGATTGAGCGCATGAGTGCATTCAGTACCAAAGAGGAACAGCTTGAAGTCGGTATTGCCATTGCCAGAGAGTCGATTGAAAAAATCCGTCATGCTGTCGGCGGGGTACAGATCAGCGCGCCTTTCGGCAGAGTTGAAATCGCAATCCGCGTGATAAGTTGAGGTGGGGAAATGAAAAAAAACAGAACTGCTTTGCTTTATTCTGAACTTGAAAAAAGAATTCTCATTCTCGATGGCGCAATGGGAACGATGATTCAATCCTTCAAACCGGAGGAAGCGGATTTCAGAAAAGGGCGTTTTGCGGGTCATCCTGTTGCGCTTAAAGGCAATAATGATGTTTTGAATATCACCCGTCCGGATATTATCAGAAATGTGCATCTGCAATATCTTGAAGCCGGTGCGGATATTATTGAAACCAATACTTTCAATTCCAATATCGTTTCCCAGAAAGAGTACGGTATGGAGAATTATGTTTATGATATTGCTTTTGCCGGTGCTGAAATCGCGGCTGAAATTGCCGCAGAAATGACAGAAAAAACTTCGATTCCGCGTTTTGTGGCAGGTTCAATAGGACCGACCGGCAAGACTCTTTCCATGTCGCCGGATGTCAATGATCCGGCATTCCGCGAACTTGATTTCAAGCAGATGGCAGCATCATATAAACCGGGTATCCGCGGCTTGATCGAGGGTGGAGTGGATATTCTTATCATTGAAACGATTTTTGATACGCTCAATGCCAAAGCTGCGGCTTATGCGGCACAGGAACTTTTTGAAGAACTCGGCGTTGAACTTCCGATAATGTTTTCCGGTACGGTCAGCGATGCCAGCGGCAGATTGCTGGCGGGACAGAGTGCGGAGGCATTTCTGATTTCTGTCAGTCATACTGCCCATTTGCTTTCAGTAGGTTTCAACTGTGCGCTCGGAGCAGAGGAAATGCGGAAATATATTGAAGAAATTGCTGTTTGCGCTCCATGTTTTATCAGCGCGCATCCCAATGCCGGTTTGCCGGATGAACTCGGCCATTATCATCAGACTCCGGAAAAAATGGCAGAGATCATCCGTTCAATGGCGTGCGACGGACTGCTTAATATTGTCGGAGGATGCTGCGGCACAAATCCTGATTTTATCCGGGCCATTGCCGGAGCAGTAAAAGATGTTGCGCCGCGCAGGATTCCGAAAATCGTTCCGAAACTGCGTCTTGCCAATCTTGACAGCGTTACATTCAGTGATGCGATTCCTTTTATCAATATCGGGGAACGCGCCAATGTCGCTGGGTCACGCAAATTTCTCAATCTGATGAAAGCGCGTTCTTTTGAGGACGGTTTGCGCATTTGCCGCAGCCAAATTGAAAACGGGGCGCAGGTATTGGATGTCAATATGGATGATGCGATGCTTGATTCACTTGAGGTTATGGAAACATTTCTGCTCAATCTTGCGTCTGATCCTGATGTTGCCAAAGTTCCGGTGATGATAGATTCTTCACGCTGGGAAGTCCTGCACAAGGGGCTGCAATGTGTTCAGGGCAAATGTATTATAAATTCTCTTTCACTCAAAGAGGGCGAAGAACAGTTTCTGGTCAAAGCCCGTGAAGCCCGCAAGTTCGGTGCGGCAATTCTGGCAATGGCTTTTGATGAAGCCGGACAGGCGGATACAGTCGAACGGCGCGTGAGTGTTTGCAAAAGAATGTATTGTTTGCTTACAGAAAAAGCCGGAGTCCCGCCTGAAGATATTATTTTTGACCCTAATGTTTTTGCTGTTGCAACCGGAATGGCAGAACATCGTTCATACGGGGTTGATTTTATTGAAGCTGTACGGGAGATCAAAGAAGCAATGCCGCTGGTTTCGATTTCCGGCGGTATCAGCAATGTGTCATTTTCTTTCCGCGGTAATGAGAAAGTGCGCCGCGCCATGCACAGTGTTTTCCTTTATCATGCGATGAAAGCCGGATTGAATATGGCTATTGTCAATCCCGCCCAGCTTGATATTTATGATGATATTGAAATTGAATTGCGCAATGCGGTTGAAGCTGTTATTCTAAATACTGCTCCCGATGCGGATGAAAAACTGCTGGAAATCGCCGCCAGAATAAAAAATGATTCAACAGATGAGAAAAATCAGAATATTCTACCGCAATGGCGGACTTGGGATTGCGAAAAGCGTTTGCAGTATGCATTGGTTCATGGAGATGATGCATTTTTGGCTGATGACCTCAAAGAGGCACTTGGAAATTACCGGAACGCGTTGGAGATCATTGAGGGACCGTTGATGGACGGGATGCGCGAAACCGGACGCCTTTTCGGTGAGGGCAAAATGTTTCTGCCGCAGGTGGTCAAAACTGCACGGACCATGAAACAGGCTGTGTCTGTGCTGATGCCGTATCTTCAGGATGCGGATAATGCCGCCAAAGCCGGAACTGTGGTACTTGCGACGGTCAAAGGCGATGTGCATGATATCGGTAAAAATATTGTCGGAGTCATTCTCCGCTGCAATAATTATGAAGTTATTGATCTCGGAGTTATGGTCGAACCTGAAAAAATCATTGCTGCCGCGCGTGAATATAATGCCGATGCGGTCGGCTTGTGCGGTTTGATAACGCCGTCGCTTGCTGAAATGGAAACAGTTGCCGCCATGCTTGAGAAAGGCGGATTTGATATTCCGCTGATAGTCGGCGGTGCGACGACTTCGGTTGAGCATACTGCGCTTTTTATTCAGGGGCATTATCATGCGCCGTGTGTTCAGGTTGGTGATGCGTCGCAAATCGTGCCGGTTTTGAATTCATTGTTGAATCCGGGGCGCAAAGAGGCATTTGTTGCACAACTCAATGCGAAATATGAGGCTATCCGTCTTGCTCATGCGCAGAAAAATCCGTCTTCAAATTCCTTTGAAGCGGTAAAAGTCAGCTCACCCTGTCCTGTGCCTCATGATACAGAATTGCATGTTATTGAAGTTGAACTTGCAGATATTCTGCCGTTTATGAACTGGGATGCTTTTTATCATATCTGGGAGATAAAAGGTGAAACTGCGGCGAGCAGCAGAGCGAAAGCTGAATTGAAACGCGATGCAGAAGCCATGCTGGCAAAAGATTTGCTCAAATTCAAAGCTGTTTTCCGTATCTTCCCGGTAAAATCATACGGCGAAACGGTAGAAATTCTTGCTGCTGATGGAAATATTGCAGAGAAAATCTCTTTCCCGCGCCGGAAAGTTAAAGAAAATGCATATTCACTTGCTGATTTTCTGGCAGAAAAAGATCATCTCGGTATGTTTGCACTCTCTGCCGGATTCGGTGCTGATGAAGCGGCGGCTGAGTTTATGAAAAATAATGATGAATATTCAGCAATGCTTATTAAAATACTGGCTGAATCCCTGGCGGAGGCTTTTGCGGAAAAACTGCATCGTGATATTCTGGCTGAATATTGGCAGATACCTGCGGTAATCAATAATCGCAAAGATCTTTTCAATTCTGAAATTGCCGGAGTTCGGGCGGCACCCGGTTATCCGTCATGCCCGGATCATAAGTTGAAGCTTGCGATTTTCAAACTTCTCGGAGCATCACAGAATATTGGTATATCGTTGACAGAAAGCTATATGATGCTGCCTGCAGCCTCGATTTGTGCCTTTATTTTTGCATCACCTGAAAGCCATTATTGAGTTCCACCGGATGGAATTACTGATGGTGTGTCTGCTGTTGAGTTGCAGAGGTCGTTGCGCGCCGGACTTTGTCATAATCGGAGAAATGCACGCTCTCTTTTTACATTCTGTCGCATTTGCATACCCTGTTGTAAAAATATACAAAGAGTTTTTGCCAAGGCGACAGTAAACAAAAAAGCGGGGTGATGTCCGTATTTTTGCTCGTGCAAAAAAGTTGTACTCTAAAACTCTCAATTTTTTTCAAATTATCAGTCAATGTTCAGTAAAGAGCCTGATTTTTTATTTGTTATTATTACCACAAAGACAGTATGTTTTGTATAATAATGCAAATAGATAAAAAAAATGCAAAATAATTTGAAATTTTGTATCTTTGTGCTATATTTATAAAGGTGTTTCACACTGAATTTTTTGAAAGAGGTTTTTATGGATTGCAAACATGTATTTGATATTCTGTCATTTGCAGTAAATGTATTCATAAAAAAAGTGTATCTTGTCATTACAGCTGTAACAAAAAATACAATCGTAAATTCATGTATCTGTCAATTCCGCAACTTTGCGGAATTTTTTTATTTTGTGATGTTCCCCCTCCGTCAAGGACAGGGGTTTTTATACAGTATATTAACAATATCTGCAAATCGACCGTAACCTAATAACATGGAGAGAATTATGTGTTGTTGCAAAAAAATGTCAGAGGGTGCTGCCGCCAAGTTCGAAGAGCTTGACGCTTTTATCGCCACTCTCAATGTCGATCCTGCTGATGAACGCCGCCGCGGCAGACTTATTCAGGTTCTGCACAAAGCACAGCATATCTTCGGATATCTGCCCCGCGAAGTCCAGCAGCATGTCGCCCAGAAACTTTATCTTACTGAAGCTCAGGTCTCCGGTGTAGTCAGCTTCTACAACTATTTTCACACCGAACCCAAAGGCAAATACTGCATTGATATCTGCCTCGGTACCGCCTGCTATGTTAAAGGCGCGGAAAAAGTTATGTCCGAAGTTGAACGCGTCCTCGGAGTCAAAGCTGACACTCATCCCACCGAAGACGGACTTTTTTCAATCTCCGGCTTGCGCTGCGTAGGTGCCTGCGGTCTTGCCCCTGTCATGATGGTCAATGGCAAGGTCTATGGCAAAGTTACCCCCGCCAAAGCGGTTGAAATCGTCAACGAATACAAAAAACAGGGGTAAGTCATGAATAAAATTACTTCAAAAGAATGTCTTGTTGCAGCCTACAATGAGTGCAAAAGCAAACTCGTGCTGCGTGAAACTTCAGAACATGACATCAAATCCGTCAAAAAAGAACTTCTCTGCTGCGGCGGTACCGGATGCCATGCTTCCAACTCAAAAGAATTGATGGATCGCCTCACTGCAAATATCAAAAAAGCAGGTCTTGAAAATGATGTCAAAGTCGTTCAGACCGGCTGTTTCGGTTTCTGCGCACAGGGCCCCATTGTTAAAGTTATGCCTGATAACGTTTTCTACGTTCAGGTCACTCCCGAAGATGCTGACGAAATCGTTGAAAAACACATCGTCGGCAAAGAACTCGTCGAAAGACTCCTTTTCGTCGAACCCCAGCTCAAATCACGCGTAGCTGATTATGCTAAAATGTCTTTCTATGCAAAACAGGAACGCGTTTCTCTGCGTAACTGCGGTTTGCTCGATCCCGAAGATATCACTGAATATATCGCCAACGAAGGTTATCAGGCTCTTGCAAAATGTCTTTTTGAAATGAAGCCCGAAACCGTTGTTCAGGAAGTTCTCAACTCCGGTCTTTGCGGCCGCGGCGGTGCAGGTTTCCCCACCGGTCTTAAATGGAAGATCGCTGCCGGCGTCAAAACTGATGAAAAATATGTCATCTGTAATGCTGACGAAGGCGACCCCGGAGCATTTATGGACCGTTCCATTATGGAAGGTGACCCCAACTCCGTGATCGAAGCTATGGCTATCGCAGCTTATGCTATCAATGCTCAGAAAGGTCTTGTTTACATCCGCGCTGAATACCCGCTCGCAGTTGCCCGTTTGGAAAAAGCTATCCAGCAGGCACGCGAAATCGGTTTGCTTGGTGATAACATTCTGGGTACTGATTTCAGCTTTGATATCGAAATCAAACTCGGTGCAGGTGCTTTTGTCTGCGGTGAAGAAACCGCTCTCATCCACTCTATGGAAGGTCAGCGCGGCGAACCCACCACCAAACCTCCGTTCCCCGCAAACGTCGGCGGCGGTTACTGGGGCTGCTCCAGCAACGTCAACAACGTTGAAACTTATGCCACCATTCCCGAAATCATCCGCAAGGGCGCTGCATGGTACAGCAAAATCGGTAACTGGCAGGCTGAATTTGACGAAAACGGCAACTTCAAACGCACCATCAGCGGTAACGCCGGTACCAAAGTTTTCGCTCTCGCCGGTCAGATCAATAACGTCGGTCTGGTTGAAGTTCCCATGGGAACTACCCTTCGCGAAATCATTTATGAAATCGGCGGCGGTATCTCCGGCGGCCGTGAATTCAAAGCTGTTCAGACCGGCGGTCCCTCCGGCGGCTGTATCACTGCTGAAAACCTCGATACCCCCATTGACTACGGCAACCTCGCCAAAATCGGTTCAATGATGGGTTCCGGCGGTATGATCGTTCTTTCCGACAAGGACTGCATGCCCGCCATGGCTAAATTCTACCTCGACTTTACCAAAGATGAATCCTGCGGTAAATGCACCCCCTGCCGTATCGGTACCCGCCGTATGCTCGAAATGCTCGAAAAAATCTGCGATGGTAACGGTACAGAAGAGATGCTTGTCGATCTCGAAAATCTCGCTAAAACTATCACTGATACTGCTCTCTGCGGCCTCGGTCAGACCGCTCCCAACCCCATCTTGAGTACTTTGCGCTACTTTAAGGACGAATATCTTGCTCACGTTCGCGACAAGAAATGTCCCGCCGGTACCTGCCGCAAACTCTTTACCCTCAAGATCAACGAAAGTTGTATCGGTTGTACCAAGTGTAAACGCAACTGCCCCGTCAATGCTATCACCGGTGAACTCAAACAGCTGCATGTCATCGATCAGAGCAAGTGCATCAAATGCGGTGCCTGTATCGACGGATGCCCGAAAAAAGCTATTGTCATGGAGTAAGAGAAACTATGTCTACTGTAAATCTCACCATTAACGGCAAAGCCGTAACCGTACCCGCAAATTATACCATTTTGCAGGCGGCCCGTCAGCTTAATATCAATATCCCCACTCTCTGTTACTGCGCTCATCTGGGCAATGGAGAGTGCAATAAGCCCGCCAGCTGCCGCGTTTGCGTGGTTGAAGTCGAAAAACGCCGCAACCTTGCGCCCGCATGTGCAACTCCTGTTGCCGAAGGCATGGTTGTCCACACCAACTCACTGCGCGCTCTCCGCGCACGCCGTACCGTCGTTGAACTTATGCTCAGCGACCATCCCAAAAACTGCTTGACCTGCCCCAAAAACACCGATTGCGAACTCCAGAAACTGGCAGTCGAATTCGGTATTACTGATATCGAATATCAGGGCGAAATCAACTTTTTTGCTCCCGACAAATCCAGCGATGCCATCATGCGCGATCTCTCCAAATGCGTTATGTGCCGCCGCTGCGAAACTGTCTGTTCTAAAGTTCAGACTGTCGGTGCTTTGACCGGTTACGGCCGCGGCTTCAAAGCCAAAGTCGGTACTGCCAGCATGATTCCGCTTGCTGACACCAGCTGTACTTTCTGCGGTCAGTGCGTCAATGTCTGCCCCGTCGGTGCCATCACCGGTATCAGCTATGTCAAAAAAGTCTGGGCAGCTATCAATGATCCCAGCAAGACTGTTATCGTTCAGACTGCTCCCGCAGTCCGCGTCGCAGTCGGTCAGGAATTCGGATTTGCTCCCGGCGTTCCTGTTACCGGAAAACTGGTTGCAGGTCTCCGCGCTCTCGGCTTTGACAAAGTTTTCGATACTAACTTCTCCGCTGACCTTACCATTATGGAAGAAGGCAACGAGATCGTTGAACGCATCAAATCCGGCAAAAATCTGCCGATCCTCACCAGCTGCTGCCCCGGATGGATCAACTTCATCGAGCATAACTATCCCGATTTGTTGAACATCCCCTCCAGCTGCAAATCTCCCCAGCAGATGTTCGGCGCTATCGCCAAGAGCTATTATGCTGAAAAGATCGGTGTCAAACCTGAAGATCTGATCGTTGTTTCAATCATGCCCTGCCAGGCCAAAAAATACGAAGCCGCCCGTCCCGAATTCGCTCCCAACGGCGTCCGTGATGTCGACTTCGTCGTTACCACCCGCGAACTTTGCAAGATGTTCAAGGAAGCCGGTATCAATCTCGCCAATATGGATGATGAAGAATACGACAATCCGCTCGGCAAATCTGCCGGTGCTGCTGACATTTTCGGTGTTACCGGTGGTGTTCTCGAAGCAGCCTGCCGTTCAGTTTATTACATGCTCAACGGCAAAAACCTCGAAGGCGATGCAATCAATTTCCGCGCTGTCCGCGGTCTTGACGGCATCAAAGAAGCCAAAGTTGAAATCGCTCCCGGCAAAACCATCAATGTTGCCGTTTGCTCCGGTCTGGGTAATGCCCGCAAAGTTCTCGACATGGTCAGAGCTGACAAAAATCGCTTCCAGGCAATCGAAATCATGGCATGTCCCGGCGGTTGTATCAACGGCGGCGGTCAGCCCTTCCTCCATGGCGATGCTGAATTGCTTGAAAAACGCATGAAAGGTCTTTATACCGAGGATGAACGCAAAGTCATGCGCTGTTCACATGAAAACCCGGATATCCAGGCTCTCTACAAAGAGTACCTCGGTGAACCCGGAAGTGAAAAAGCTCATCACCTGCTTCATACCGAGTATCATTCCAAATAATGCTGCTTGATATATAAGCAAAATGAAAAGGACTTGCAGAAATGCAGGTCCTTTTTTTTTATACACCTTCAGGTCAATAAAACCACCGGCTTTGCCGGTGAGTACCGAAAAAATCTTTAGAAATAGTTTGCAAAAGTTCACCTTTGCTACCACACTATGTTCAGACCTGCC
>JAZSRU010000065.1:0-25407 GCA_045538635.1 Victivallaceae bacterium | reverse complement strand
CGTGACTGCACTGCAGTCAAGCTGACAGATGCGCTGACGCGCAAGTTGAGCAGAGTACAGCAGTTTGTACGGAGCATCAGCTCCGCAGATTTTTGTTTGACTGCAGTGCAGTCAGCTGTACTTTTTCTCAAACTTCTCACTGTTCTCAATCCTCTCAAACTTCTCATTTTATACGGCACGCGTTGTTCAGGCGGCTCCGCACCCGCCCCAGCGTGTCAACTTCCTATAATGTATATTATCGGAAGTTTCACTCTGATCGAATTGCTCGTTGTGATTGCCATCATTGCAATTCTCGCCGGAATGCTGCTGCCGGCGCTCAACAGCGCCCGTCAGAGAGCTTACAGCGGAACGTGCCAAAGTAATATGCGTCAGTTGGCGACTGCATTTAATCTTTATACTCACGACAATGATGATTGGGGGCATATCTGGTTCGGGTATGATGTTAACTCTCATACTGCTAATTTCATCAGATATTGGGCACAAAATCAATATGCAGGTTTTGTTAAAACAAATTTTATCACCACAGACACATCAATACCTGTTCCGAAAATTTTTATCTGTCCTGCCCGCAGGGCCGACAATTCTACTGCAATAAGATTTGACTACGGTACTAATTTGCATTTGGGCTGTTTCGGAAAAAACGCCCCGTGGCATAGAGGTTATCCGCCCGGACAGGGAACAACTAACCCGGCATCCACACATATCGCAGTCCTTTTCAAGCCCTCAACTGTTGCAAAAGCAAGCAGCGTAGTGTACGGTGCTGATGTCATCCGGGGTTATCCGCATTTTAATACCGGTATCAACAGTTATAATTTTCATTCTCCGAGCCATGCCCGGAATGTAGATAATGAAATACCTGCTCACAGCGGCAATTCAAATGCCTGGTTCGTTGACGGTCATGTTCAATCAATGAAAATCGATATACTTGAAAAGAAAGTCAATGCTTATTCATTCTATTATTCTGCAAATCAAGGCACAGACCCAAATTGATACTAATCTAACCTGATATATGTAAATAATCAAACAAAGGAGAAAAAATGAAAAAATCAATCTTCATGTCAGTTCTGCTCGCAGCATCTTCAATGTTTGCCGCAGAGAATGCCGCTACCGTAAACACCAATGTATCCGAAGACTTCACAAAAGGAGTATGGAGTTACTGGAATTCACCCAAAGTGAAAGTAAAATACTCTCACAACAAAACCGAAGGTTCTGCCGCTCCCGGTGCTGCACAAATCACAACTTCCACCCCCGGCTCTGCCATGTTCCTCAAACGCTTCACTGTTCAGCCGTCATCCCTTTATCAGATCGAAGTTATGGTAAAAAGCGCCACCCCCGATGTTACCGCTTCCATCGGTCTTCAGGATTTCGGAATGGCGAAAAAATTTGTAAAAGTCATCGGCTCACATGGTACAAAAGCAACTCCTGAATGGCAGAAACTTGTTTATTTCTTCAGAACAGGTTCAAAAACTGAAACTGTCCAAGTCCTCCTCGGCAGCGACTGTCCAACCCCTGCAACTTTGCTCTTTGATGATTTCAAAATGACCAAAGTTGACGGTATCGAAGAATTTCTTGACTCCTTCGCCGCAAATACATGGGGCAATTGGAAAGGTGCAAAGGCAAAAATGAAGTTCAGCCATGATGCCGCAGTCGGCAAAAAAGCTCCCGGTTCACTCAAAATTGAACAGCTCGCAAACTCCGCAAGTTCCGGTTGCGCAACAAAACACATCCCCGTCGTCCCCGGCAAAACTTACACCCTTACCGTTTTCGCCAAAACCAAAGGTTTGGACCCCAAAACAAAAATCAGCCTCTCTTTTCAGGCTCAAACAAAAGATTTTAAATTCCTCGGTCTTGCTATTCCCTCCCGCTCATACAACGCAGAAGAATGCTCCGACTGGAAACAAATCGTCCTTACTTACAAAGTTCCTAATACCGGCAGATGGGCAAATTGCCGCACACTTCTCGTCACCCTCGGACTCGGTACTTCAAAAGTTCCCGGTACTGTCTGGTTCGATGATTTTGAATTTTTCGTCGATGAAACTGATGAGGAATAATAAAAATGAATAAAAAATATATTGCTCTCATGCTCGCCGTTGCCGCTTTGCCGGTTTTCGGCCAATCAAAATATATCACCCGCACTACAGAACAGAAATGTGCCGAAAAAGACCTCACATTTCTTGTAACTTTTGACAAAAAAGATGTCAATGCCAACTTCGCCAAAGGTGATAAATTCTCAACAACTATGAAAAATGAGGGATTGCTCCTGCGCGGTTTGATCGGTTATGACGTTCAGGGCGCATTCAAACCCGAACCCGGCGAGGCTCTGAAATTCAATGTCCTCAACAATGCAAATCCGCACAATGGTACTCTCATTATGTGGGTCGCAGGTTTGGATTACAACCCCAACGAAGCTGAAACTGACGGCAAAAAACGCGGCAATATCGCTCTCGCCAATCTGAAATTCACCGAAGGAAAACGCTTTATCGAATTTCAACTTTATGAATTCGGCGAAAACGTCTATTTCGATTGGAAAAGTTCTGAACCGCCTCACAGCTTCGGCAATATCGGTCGCGTTTATGCCCCCCGGAAAGGGATCAAAAAAGGGCAGTGGCACCAGATTGTCTGTACATGGAACAGCAAACGCATGGCGATTTATATCAACGGCAAACTCATCAAAGAAGAGGCAATTCCTGCCAAAGTCGCAAAAACTCTTGACCTCAAAGTTACCAATAACGCCCAATCTTTCATCGGTGTCAAATCCCCCTTCTATGAAGATAATCACAAATGGGGCGTCGGCGTTGACGATTTTGCCATTTACAACCGCGCTCTCACCGCGCTCGAAGTCCGCAATCAGTATGTCAATCTGCTCAAAGACAAAGGCGATGAAAAAGTTGAGGCTTACTCCATCAATTATCACGGCGTAAATACTTCACGCAATGACAAACTCGACCGCGTCGAACTCGAATTCGATTTTGCCGCCCTCTCCGCCGAACAGCAGAAACTCCTCGATGCCGGCAAACTCAAAATGGATTATGAGCTGAAAGCTCCCGATGGCAAAGTTACAAAAGGTTCTTTCACTTTCAAAAAAGCTTCAGAAAGCCGCATAATTTCCGGCATCAATAAACCCGGAAAATACATCCTTTCCACCAAAATCGGCAAAGATACAATCATCAAAGAAATCGTCCGTCCCGATCTCTCATGGGTCGGCAACGGCTACGGCGATGAAGATGAAGTCCCCGCTCTCTGGAAAGATTTCAGCGTCAGCGGCAGAACCGTAAAACTCTGGAACCGCACTTATAAATTCGGCAACGGCCCGCTTCCTGTCGAAGTTACCGTTTACGGCAAAAAACTTTTTGACAAACTCCCCAAACTCCTCATCGACGGCAAAGAACCCGTCTGGAACGCCGGAAAAATCAAAAAAGAAAACCGCTGGGTAACTTATTACGGAACCGGAAAACTCGGCAAAGCCACTATCAATTATACCACACGCGTCGAATTTGACGGTATGATGCTCGTTGACTGGACAATTTCCGGTCAGCCCACCATTTCCAACATGAAACTCTCATGGAAAATGGCTCCCGAAAATCATCAGTTCCTCATGACTCCGACCGTCAATGAAGACAAGGAAAAACAGATTTCATGGGCATATCCCGAAAACAGCCGCGGCAGCCTGCTCTGGCTCGTTTCCGAGAAAAAAGGCGGTTTCGCTTTCACCATGGTCAATGATGCAAACTGGGTTTACAACAAAGGCGACAAAATCTTCTTCGCTGACAAATCCACCGGTGATGCCTCCGTTACCATGATCAATAAAAAAGTAAATTTGCCCGCAGATACACCCTATCGCGCAATTTTTATCGCCACTCCCACCCGCCCGCTTCCCATCGAACAGCGCGTTCTCAAATATCATGACAGTCGCGGCGGCGGCGCAAAAGGCATGATCAATGCCGGCGGCAGCGGCGGTTTCGACGGAATTTTCCACCATGCTCCGCACCCGACAGATTTTGAACGCAGAAACAGATACCGTCTGCCCAATACAGCAAGCGTTTACGGCGGTATCGCTCTCACCGGTCATGAACCGGAAGCTCTCTACTTCCGCAAATACTGGGAAACTCCCGGGTCCTACAGCTACAATATGCCCTGGCACAAACCACTCGCCAACGGCAAATATGAAATTGTACGCTATCCCTCGATTTCCACTTGCACAAGCTTGATCGTCAACGACTTCTTCCTCAACGCTCAGCACAAACTCTACAACCACAAACTCGCTGACCGCATCTGGCAGGTTTATTATGACCTCTGCGGCAACAGCACATGCAGCAACAAACTCCACGGCTGCCGCTATACTGACAAATTCGGCCGCGAAGTCAACTCTTATGAAGTTCTCTTCTCTCGCGATTTGATCCGCCGTACTGTTGCTTACGCTCATAAACACGGCAAAACTGTCATGCTTCACGGTCAGCGTTCATACTTCCCGATGATTCAGGGCATGGCAGATTACTGGTTCCCCGGTGAACAGTACAACGGTTTGCTCCGCAGAAATCCATTCGGTTATGCCGACGAAGTTTCTGATTACATCTACCGCGCAGAATTCAACAAAAATGTCCTCGGTGTCGGTGTTATCCACCTGCCAGCTCTCGGTCAGGCAGACCGTTCATTCCACGGAGTTCCTGCTTACACCGAAGCTATGATGGCAATGCTCCAGAGTCATGACATTGAAACAACTTCTCTCTGGGCTGCCAGCCGCCCCATTCAGAAAGTCTGGGACGCATTGGAAAAATACAATGTCCAATCCCCCGACACCATCTGCCGTTTGTACCACGAACAAAATGAAGTCAAATGCGATGTCCCCGAAATGCGTGTAACTTACTACAAGACTCCGGGCGACAAATACGTTCTCTTCATCGTCAACAAAACTTACCGCGGACGCAAAGCAACTTTTGATATCAATGCGCTCGTCAAAAACGGCAATTTCAAAGCCGTTGAAGAATACAAAGGCAAAGATGTTCAGGTCCGGAACGGCAAATTCACCATCACCGTTCCCGCCCGTTCATTCCGTATTGTCTGCTTCCCGCCCGTTCCCACCTACCCAAAATATTTCAACATGGACAAAATGTGGGGTCCGTGGAAAAGTCCAAAAAGTGATACTGCTTTCGCTCCCGCGATTAAAGCCGGCATTAACAATTCAAATGCAATCAAAATCATTTACGGCAAAACCGGCAGCGGAGTTTTCACAAAAGCATTCACCATCACCCCCGGCAAAACTTACACCATGTCCGTCATGGCCAAAGCAAATGTCAAGGGCGTCAAAATGGAGATCACAATACAGGGACGCAACAGTACAAAATATAACGGAGTCAAAAAGTCTTCTCCCGTTGTGATTTCAAACGGAGAATGGCAGAAAATCGAACTCAATTTCACTGTTCCCACCACAGGTGCATGGGCAAAATGCGACAATGTACTGCTGCTCATCGGCGCAAGTGCCAAAAACTGTGAAGTTACATTCGATGATTTCAATATCAATGAAAAATAAGAAGGACTCCGCAACCACCTGATTTGGCATTGAAAAATGCATTTTTGCGACATAGGGATTATTGTGCTTTGACAGCAGGAATAATGACTGTTTTTGAGGCATAAAAAATAAATATAAGGATGCAACAAGATGAATAAGTCAATCATTATTCCATTGCTGGCTCTCGCCGCCGCCCCGCTTTTCGGCGAGTCAAAATATATTACACAGACGCTGGCAGAAAAAACTGCAGCAAAAGATTTGAGCTTTCTCGTTTCTTTTGACAACAAAGGCGTCAATGCCGACTTTGCCAAAGGCAACAAAATCTCAACTACCATGAAAAATACCGGCTTGATGCTTCGCGGTCTGATCGGTTTCGATGACCGCGGCGCATTCAAACCCGAACCCGGCGAAGCATTGAAATTCAATGTCGCGCGAAATGCCGATCCCCAGAAAGGAACGATCATCCTCTGGGTCAATGCCTTGGATTACACTCCGTTTGAAGCTGCAACTGACGGCAAAAGCCGCGGCAATATCGCACTTGCCAATCTGGTATTTTCCGACGGCAGCCGCACTATTGAATATCAGCTCTATGAATACCGCGACAATGTTTACTTTGACTGGAAAACTTCAGTGCCTCCGCACGGTCATGGTCAGGGCGGGCGCGTTTACACTCAGCGCAAAGGTATCAAAAAAGGTCAATGGCATCAAATTGCCTGTACATGGAACGGCAAACGGCTGGCAATTTACCTCAACGGCAAACTCATGAAAGAAGAGGCGCTCCCCGCCAAAGCTGCCAAAGTCGCAGATTTGAAAGCTGTTGACAATGCAGAATCTTTCATCGGCATCAAATCACCTTTCCTCGGCGACAATCACAAATGGGGTGCCGCTGTTGACGATTTTGCAATTTACAACCGTGCTCTTTCCGAACTTGAGATACGCAACCAATACCTCAAGCTCCTTAAAGACAAAGGCGATGAAAAAATTGAAGCCTATTCAATCACTCTGAATGGTATCAATATCGGCAGAAATGATAAAATCGACCGCCTCGAAGCTGAATTCGATTTCTCATCACTGAATGATGCACAGCTCAAACTTCTCAAAGCCGGCAAACTCAAAATGAATTATGAAATGAAAGCTCCCGACGGCAAAGTGCAGAAAGGTTCTTTCACTTTCAAAAACGCCCTCGAAACCCGCATTTTCAAAGGCATCGATCAGGCAGGAAAATATACCCTTACCACAAAAATCGGCAGCGATACTGTTGTCAAAACTGTTGTTCGTCCCGACTTCTCATGGGTCGGCAACGGTTACGGCGATGAAGATGAAGTCCCCGCCCTCTGGAAAGATTTCAGCCTCAGCGGCAGAACTGTCAAACTCTGGAACCGCACTTACAAATTCGGCAACGGCCCACTTCCGGTTGAAGTTACCGTTTACGGCAAAAAACTTTTCAACAAACTCCCGAAACTCCTCATCAATGGCAAAGAACCCATCTGGAAAGCCGGAAATGTCAAAAAAGAAGCAAAATGGTTCACTTTCAACGGTACCGGAAAACTCGGCAGCGCAACAATCAAATATTCAACCCGTGTTGAATATGACGGCATGATGCTCGTTGACTGGACAATCTCCGGACAACCCATTGTTTCCGACATGAAATTCACCTGGAAAATGGCTCCCGAAAATCACCAGTTCCTCATGACTCCCACCGTCAATGAAGACAAAAATCCTGCCGTTTCATGGGCTTTCCCCGAAGGCGGACGCGGCAATTTGCTGTGGTTCGTTTCCGAGAAAAAAGGCGGTTTCGCATTCTCCATGGTCAATGACGCCAACTGGGTTTACAACAAAGGTGAAAAACTCTTTTTTGCCGACAAATCAACCGGTGATGTAACAGTCAGAATGATCACCAAAAAAACAAAAATGCCCGCCGACACCCCCTATCGTGCCATTTTTATCGCCACTCCGAGCCGTCCTTTGCCGATTATCCAGCGCGATATGAAATTCAGCGACAGCCGCGGCGGCGATTGCAAATCCATGACCAATGCCGGCGGTGACGGAGGTTTTGCAGGTATTTTCCACCATGCTCCGCACCCTGTCGCTTTCACAAATAAACACAGAGACGGTATTCCCGGTAAATCCAGCGTTTACGGCGGTATCGCACTTACCGCGCTTGAACCGGAAGCCGTTTATCTCCGCAAATACTGGGAAGTTCCCGGCGCATACAGTTACAACATGCCATGGCACAAACCGCTTGAAAACGGAAAATATCAGAAAGGTTATTACCCCTCACTTTCAACCTGTACCAGCGGTGCTGTCAATGACTTTTTCCTCAATTCACAGCACAAGCTCTACAATCACAAATACGGCGACCGCATCTGGCAGGTTTATTACGACCTCTGCGGCAACGGTATCTGCCGCAACAAACTCCATGGCTGCCGTTACACCGATAAATTCGGCCGCGAAGTCAATTCTTACAAAATTCTCGGTGAACGCGACCTCATCCGCCGTACAGTTGCTTACGCTCACAAGCATGGCAAAACTGTTATGCTTCATGGTCAGCGTTCATATTTCCCGATGATCCACGGTCTGGCAGATTACTGGTTCCCCGGTGAACAGTACAATGTCCTGCTGCGCAGAAATCCTTTCGGCTATTCAGATGAAGTTTCAGATGACATCTACCGCTCCGAATTCAACAAACATGTCCTCGGTGTCGGAGTTATCCACCTGCCGGCTCTCGGTCAGGCGGATCCCTCTTTCCACGGTATTCCGGAATACACCGAAGCCATGATGGCAATGCTCCAGCTGCACGATATCGAAACCACGGAATCCTACACCTGTGTCGGGGTCGTTCAGTCAGTTTGGGACATCCTCTCAAAATACAACATCGGCTCACCTGAAACTGTCTGCCGTCTGTACCATGAACAGAAAGAAGTTACAAGTTCCCGTCCCGAAATCCGGATTACCTATTACAAAACTCCCGGCGATCAGTACATTCTGTTCATCGTCAATAAAACTTACCGCGGCCGCAGAACCACCATCGACCTCAACGGTTTGATCAAAAACGGTAATTTCAAGGCTATCGAAGAATACAAAAAGAAAGATATCGAAGTCAAAAACGGCAAATTCAACATTCTCGTTCCCGCCCGTTCATTCCGTATCGTCTGCTTCCCGCCGAAATCACTCTTCCCGGTTCATGATACCATCACAAATAAATGGGGTTCATGGCGTTCAACAGTCAAATGTGATACTGATTTTGAATTCTCCGCTGACGGTGGTATCGACAACAGTTCATGCCTCAAAATGATCAGCAATTCAACCGGCGGCGGCTGTTTCATGAAATACTATCCGATCACTCCCGGCAAAACTTACACTTTGAGCATCATGGCAAAAAATAAAGTTGCCGGAAACAAAATGAGTATCGGTATTCAGGCGCGTACAAACAACCGTTTTGCCGGAGCATCTCCGGTTTCCAAGGCTGTTGTCTCAAATGGCGACTGGCAGAAAATCGAACTCGTTTTCAAAGTACCGACCACCGGTAAATGGAGCAAGAGCAATAATATGTTCATCACTCTCGGTTCCGGCGGTAAAAATACAGAGACAATTTTTGATGATTTCAAAATTGAAGAAAAATAAAAAAGGAATTCTCTATGAAAAAACTCTATTGCGTTATTGCAGCGTGTTTGATTGCCTCAAACATGTTCGCTCAAAAATATGAACAACTGCCGCTCAAACAGAAACTGGCAGACAAAGATCTCTCTTTTGCCGTTACATTTGATTCCTACGGCTGCAATGCCGATTTTGCCAAAGGGGAAAAATTTTCTCCGGTCATGCGGGATACCAATCTGATGCTCCGTATGTTTGTCGGTTTTGACGGGAAACAGGGATATCTGCCGATACCGGGAGAGAGCCTTAAACTGCCGATCATCAAAAATGCGGCCCCCAATCAGGGAACAGTCATTTTCTGGTACAAAGCCACAGATTACGTTCCCGGCTCAAAAGAGACTAAAGGAGTTAAGCGCGGCAATATCGGACTTTTTCACATCGTTTTCGGTGAAAATCCGTCATGGGGCATCAATCCACCGTTCGGTTTCAGCTACAAAAACAATAAAAAAGGTGAAAGACAAATCGACCTTGAGCTTTATGAATATGCGGATAATATTTATTTTGATTACCGCAACAGCCTGACACCGTCATGCAGCCGTATCCAAATGAATATGAAAGGCATCAAACAGGATGAATGGTGCCAGATCGCCGTTTCATGGGGCGACGGAAAAATTGCAATTTACCGCAACGGCGAGTTGAAACTTGAGGCTTCAATCACTTCAACTTACAAAGATATTGCCGATATTGATGTCAAATCCGGTTTTATCGGCATCAAAAGCCGTTTCTATGAAGATAATCATAAATGGGGAGCCGGTGTAGATGATTTTAAAATTTATTCCCGTAAACTCTCTCATGCCGAAATCAAAAATAAATACGCCCGCATCCTGAAAGATAAAACTGCCGTCGCCATTCAGGATTATGAAGTCAAACTTCATGGCGTTGATACCGGACGCGGCGATAAACTTGACCGACTCGAAGCAGAATACGATTTCTCCGCTCTGCCCGATGTTCTGGCAGCACAAATGAAAAAATCCGGCTTGAAAGTCGATTACAAACTTACTGCTCCGGACGGTAAAAATCAACAGGGTTCATGGATTTTTAAAGAAAACGGCTGCCGCATGCTTCACAATATTTCCGTTCCCGGAAAATATACCCTCGAAAGCACAATCAACGGCAAACACAAAATTGTTGCTTCAATCAACCGTCCCGACCTCTCATTTGCTTATAACGGTCTTGGTGATGAAGATGAAGTCCCCGCTTTGTGGAAGGATTTTGCATGGCAGGAAAATGGATTTTTCGGCAGACTTTTCAACGGTGCAGAACGCACCGTAACTTTGTGGAACCGTGTTTACAAATTCGGTGCAGGTCCTCTGCCTGAATCAATTCTCATCAAAGGCAAGGAAATTTTCCTCAAAGCCCCCGAACTCAAAATCGGTGATACTAAAATTGTCTGGAACGCAGGCAAAACTTCAAATACCAACCGCACTGTTACTTTTACCGGTACAGGCAAAGCCGATGATTTTACCATTGATTATGCTACTACTGTCGAATATGACGGCATGATTAAATTCAACTGGGTCATCAACGGCAAGCCCGTTATTGACAAAATGGCTCTTGATTGGCAGGTCGCCCCTGAATTCCGCCGTTTTCTCATGGCTCCGCGTTTGCAGAATCCGCGCCAAAGCAAATTTGCTTTCAGCTCAGACGGTCTGGAAAATATGCTCTGGCTCGTTTCCAAAAAAGGCGGGTTCGCTTTTACTGTTGAACATACTGCAAACTGGATATTTGAACAGTACAAACCCATCCTTTTTGCCGATCGCGATAATGGAACTTGCGAAGTAAAAATAATTCAGAAAAAAGTCGAAATGCCCGAGGCAACTCCGTATGAAGTGCTTTTCATTGCCACTCCGACCCGCCCGCTGCCGAAGCATAACCGCGTCCTGCGCCGCGGCAACAGTTTTCCCATCCACGATGCTGGCGGCAACGGCGGCACGACCGGTGTAGGAACTTTTCTCCCGCACCCGACGGATTTTGAAACCAGAGTCAAAAATATGGTGCCGATGAAACGTTCTCTCTACGGTTTGGCAAACGCCCTTACCGAAGAAAACCCATATGTGCAGTATTTCCGTAAGTACTGGGCAATTCCGCGCGGAGCAGTCTGTCTGATGCCGCATCATTATCCACTCGGCAACGGCAAATACAAAATTGAGCGTCATGCACTCTTTTTGTTCTGCAATAAAACCTCATTCCAGGATTATATCATCAATAATCAGCAGACACTCTACAAACATAAATACGGCAACCGCATCGGTGAGATTTATTATGACCATTGCGGCAGCACTCAATGCCGCAACGAATTTCATAACTGTTTGTTCAAAGATAAATTCGGCAGAGAAATCTATCCCAATGAAATGTTGAGCAAACGCAAACTTATCGAACGCACCGTCGCACTCGCTCACCGCAACGGCAGAACTGTCATGTGTCACGGACAGCGTGCATTTTATCCATTCCAGTGCGGCATGGCTGATTACTGGTTCCCCGGTGAACAGCACACCGTTGCCATTAAGCGTAACATTTACTGCTATACCGACGAAGTCCCCGATGAAATTTATCAGAGTGAATACAACCGTGATATCCTCGGTATCGGCGTAGTGATTCTGCCCGCTATCGGTTATCATGATGACAAAAAACTTGCATGGCACGGCGACGCTCCCACCGAAGCGATGATTGCAATGCTTGCCCTCAATGATATTGAAAGCAGCAATTTCTATTGCAACGGCAAAATTTATGACAAATTCTGGAACATTATGGAGAAATATAAGATCGACAATCCAGAAACCGTCTGTCACCTTTATTATGAAGATACAGTTGTCAAATCATCAAATCCCGATGTGCGCGTCACATGGTATGAATGTCCCGGCGGCAAATACCTCTTCTTCCTTTCCAATAAGACCCAAAAAGCTCAAAAAACCGTAATTGATCTTTCAAATATCGCCGGGGGAAATTTTGAAATCGCTGAAGAATGGACTGCAAAAAATCTCAAAACCGTCAACGGCAAAATTGAAATCACCGTTCCTGCAAGAGCTTTCCGCATCCTCGCTTTCCCTCCAAAAAAATTCTATCCGTATTACGACGGAATAAAAGAAATATGGCACAGTTGGAAAACTTCAAAGCACGATACCGGATTCAGTTTCCTGCCCGACGGCGGCATCAATAATTCTGCGGCATTGAAGATGACTGTCGGCAAAAATCCCGGCGGCTGTTTCACCAAATCATTGCCAATTATGCAGGGCAAAACCTACACTTTCAGCATCATGGCAAAAAAAAGCGTCAGTGCCGGTAAAGTTTCACTCGGCATTCAGGCTCGTTCAGGCAACCGTTTACTCGGTGCAGCTCCGGTTTCCAAGTCTGTCAATGCCAATGGAAAATGGCAGAAAATAACACTTGTTTTTACCATTCCCGCCAAAGGTAAATGGGCAAGTGCGGATAATGTACTTATAACCGTCGGAGGTGGTGGCGCAGCAAACTGCAATATCATTTTTGATGATTTCAAAGTTAACGAAAAATAAATATCTGAACAAAAGGTAATAAAAATGAAACCTTCTCTTCTTACTGCCGGTCTGCTTGCATGTTCATTCATGCTGTTCGCGGATAACTCCGATGATTTCTCTCAAAAAACATGGACCACATGGAACGGCAAAGGTACTGTCGTCAAAACCTCGATCAACAAGGAAGAAGGTAGTGCCGCAAAGGGTGCATTGCAGCTCGTTTTCCCCAAAGGCACAAGCGGCGGCTCCCTCAAAAACTTCCCTGTCGAACCCAATTCATTTTATACTGCTGAAATCATGGTCAAATCTGCAGACAAAGATGCATCTTTTGAACTCACCGCACACGATTTCGGTGCTGATAACAAATACAGAAAAATCATGACCCGCAAATCATTTCCGGCAAGTACCGAATGGGAAAAAATAACTCTCAACATCCTGACCGGATCAAATACAAAATTTATCCGCATTCTCCCCAATGTCAAAACCCAACCCAATATTCCCGCTTTTTTCGATGACTTCAAACTCACAAAAGTTGAAGGCATTGATGAAAAAGATGCTTTTGACTTCACCAACGAATGGAGCATGTGGAAACCCGCTGTCGCAAAAGTAAAATTCTCCATCGACAAAAATGAAGGCAAATCAGCCGCTCCCGCCGCAAAAATCGAAATCCTCCCCGGAAATCCTGCCAAAGGCAGCGCAACTCTCATGCGCAACATCTCCATTCTGCCCGGCAAAACTTATACCATGAGCGTCTGGGTCAAGGCCAAAGGTATTGCTCCCCAGACAAAAATCTCGCTCGGCTTCCAGAGCAAAGATGAAAATTTAAAATATCTCGGATTGCAGATACCGTCCACCTTCATTACTGCAGAAAACTGCACCGAATGGAAACAGATCGTTCTTACCCGCAAAATCACCCCCATCGGCAAATGGGCAAAAGTCCGCAATATCCTCATTACGCTCGGAGTCAGCGGCTCCACACAGCCCGGAACTGTTCTGTTTGACGATTTTGAAATCTTCACCGAAGAAACCGAGGAGGAATAATGAACAGTAAAATATTACTCGCTATGCTGGCATTCTCCGCACTGCCTGTATTCGGACAATCAAAATATATTACACAGACGCTGGCAGAAAAAACTGCGGCGAAAGATTTGAATTTTCTCGTTTCTTTTGACAACAAAGGCGTAAATGCCGATTTTGCCAAAGGAAAATCTGAATCAACAACCATGAAAAACACCGGTCTGCTGCTCCGCGGTCTGATCGGTTTTGATAACCGGACAGCTTTCAAGGTCGAACCCGGCGAAAAACTCCGTTTCAATGTCGAAAAAAATATCAATCCGCATGACGGTACTGTTATTTTCTGGTGCGCCGGACTCGATTATGCCCCCGGCGACAAGCTGACTGACGGCAAAAAACGCGGCAATATCGCACTTTTTCACCTGATGTTCCAGAATGGCAACCGCTATCTGGAATACCGTCTGTATGAATACGCCGACATGATCTATTTTGATGCATGGAACTCATTCCGCCCCAACAACTGCGGCAGAACTTATGCCTCCCGCAAAGGCATCAAAAAAGGTCAATGGCATCAGATTGCCTGCACTTGGAAAGACAACCGTATTACTCTTTATCTCAACGGAAAACTCATCAAAGAAGCAAGTCTGCCCGCCGCATTTGAACGCGTCGCAGACATCAAAGCCGTTGACAATGCGGAATCTTTCATCGGTATCAAATCTCCTTTTTACGAAGATGAACACAAATGGGGCGTCGGCATCGACGATTTTGCCGTTTACAACCGCGCGCTCACTCCGCTGGAAATCAAAAATCAGTATTTGAACCTGCTCAAGGACAAAGGCGATGAAAAAATTATCGCCTATTCCATCAATATTCACGGTGTCAATACATCCAGAAATGACAAACTTGACCGCATTGAAGCAGAAATAGATTTTGCCTCACTCACCCCGGAACAGCAGAAATTGCTCGATGCCGGCAAACTCAAAATGGATTATGAACTCAAAAAGCCCGATAATTCCATCCGGAAAGGCTCTTTCACTTTCAAAGAATCCGGATGCCGCATCATAGGCGGTATTGACAAACCCGGCAAATATATTTTCAGCACTTCCATTGACAAAAATACCAAAGTCGTCAAAGAATTCACCAAACCCGATCTCTCATGGGTCGGCAACGGTTACGGTGATGAAGATGAAGTTCCCGCATTGTGGCAGGGATTCGGCTTGCAGGAAAAAGGATTTTTCAGCAGATTTTTTGATCCTGACACCAAAACTGTAACTCTCTGGAACCGTACTTACAAATTCGGCAACGGGCCGCTTCCCATCGAAATAAATGCTTTCGGCAAGCCTGTTCTCGACAAACTCCCCGAACTTCTCATTGACGGCCGAAAACCGGAATGGCAAGCCGGTGATGTCAAAGTTGAAAAACGCCGGATAACTTTCACCGGTACAGGTAAACTCGGTAACGCAGTTATCAAATATTCAACACTCGTTGAATATGACGGCATGATGCTCGTTGACTGGACAATTTCAGGGAAACCCGAAGTTTCAAATATGAAACTCGCCTGGAAAATGGCTCCCGAAAATCACCAGTTCCTCATGACTCCCTTCGTCAATGAAAACAAAGAAAATAAATTGGCATATCCCGCCCCCTCTTCCGGCAAAAGCGTTCCCATGCTCTGGTTCGTTTCCGAGAAAAAAGCAGGATTCGCATTCACCGTCGTCAACGATGCAAACTGGATTTTCAACAAGGGTGAAAATGTCCTCTTTGCTGATAAATCCACCGGTGATGTCAGAGTCGAAATGATCACAAAAAAGGTGAAGCTTCCAGAAGATACCCCATATCGTGTGATTTTTATCACCACACCGACCAGACCGCTTCCAGCTGAACTGCGCGTTTTGAAATTCGGCGACAGCCGCGGCGGAACAAAATATCTGACCAACGGCGGCGGCAACGGCGGATTCGCAGGAATTTTTCACCATGCTCCGCATGAATATGATTTTGAATACCGCCACAAAGGTACTTTGCCCCACTCTGCAAGTGTTTACGGCGGTATCGCACTCACTGCAATCGAGCCGGAAGCAGTTTATTTCCGCAAATACTGGGAAATCCCCGGTGCATACAGCTACAATATGCCGTATGAAAAACCCGTCGGCAAGGGAAAATATGTCAAAACTTACAATCCCTCGATCTCTACATGCACATCGCTGATTGTCAATGACTTTTTCCTCAATTCACAGCACAAACTCTACAACCACAAATACGGCGACCGCATCTGGCAGGTTTATTATGACCTCTGCGGCAACAAGCTTTGCACCAACCGTCTCCACGGCTGCCGCTACACCGACAAATTCGGCAGAGAAGTCGATTCATACGAAGTTCTCTCTGAACGCGATCTCATCCGCCGCACGGTTGCTTACGCTCACAAACACGGCAAAACCGTCATGCTTCACGGACAGCGTTCATATTATCCGATGATCCACGGTCTGGCAGATTACTGGTTCCCCGGTGAACAGTACAGCGTCATGCTCCGCAGAAATCCTTTCGGTTATGCCAATGAAGCATCCGATGCGATCTTCCGCGCAGAATACAATAAACATGTTCTCGGTATCGGAGTCATCCACCTCCCCGCTTACGGACAGGCCAAGGCAGAATATCTCCGTGATCCCAAATACACCGAATCAATGATGATGATGCTTCAGAGCCACGACGTGGCAACAGCTCAATATTATGCAAACGGTCAGGTCATCCAGAAAGTCTGGGATATCATGGGCAAATACAATGTTCAAGCCCCGGAAACTGTCTGCCGTCTGTACCATGAACAGAATGAAATTCTATCTGCAAATCCCGATGTGCGTGTAACATATTACAAAACTCCGGGCAATCATTATGTCATTTTCCTTGCCAACAAAACGGAAAAAGATGCAAAAACTGTCATCGATCTTTCAGCAATCAACTCTGACAGTTTCAAGGCAATTGAAGAATACAGAAAAAAAGATATTCAGGTCAAAAACGGCAAATTTGAAGTTACCGTTCCCGCCAGAAATTTCTGCATCATTGCATTCCCGCCAAAATCTTTCTACCCTATCCATGACACCATGACCAGAAGATGGCGCACATGGAAATCTTCAAAACACAATGTCGATTTTGAATTCATCATCAACGGCGGATTCAACAATTCAAGCGCAATAAAAATGACTTCCGGCAAAGTCGCCGGCGGCTGTTTCATGAACTATTTTCCGATCACTCCCGGAAAAACCTACACTTTCAGCGTCATGGCGAAAAAAAGCGTAAAAGCCGGTAAAGTTTCACTCGGTATCCAGGCGCGCACCGGCAACATCTTCAGCGGTGCCCCCGCCGTCAGCAAGGCCATCGATGCCAATGGCGAATGGCAGAAAATCGAACTTGTTTTCACCGTGCCGAATACCGGAAAATGGGGCAAAAGCGACAATGTACTCATTACATTGGGCGCAGGAAATACTGCAAACTGCATAACAATTTTCGACGATTTCAAAATCGTGGAGAAATAATTTAAGGAAAGGAATAACACATGAAATTTTACAACATCATGCCGTTCATGCCGTCTGATGTCAAAAGAATGGCGGCTGAATACAAACGTTACAGCGAAGCAACAGGAATGAAACTCCTGATGTGCAGCATGACTCTCAATCCCGAGGGCGATGATCCCTACCTCAAGCCCAAAAGCTTCATCAAAGCTTTCGGTGAACTCAAGGAAGGACTCAAAGATACCGATATCGAACTCGGCATCCTCATTCAGGCATTTTTCGGACACGGATGGAGTTCATCATCACCATCCGTTCACCTCTTCCAGCCGACTATCAACCACACCGGCAAAACCAGAGGCAGAATGTGTCCGCTTGATGAAAACTTCCTCAAATACTGCGAATTCACCATCACCGGACTGGCTCAGCACAATCCCGCAACTTTCCTGCTTGACGATGATACCCGCCTGCTGGACAATGACAAAATCGAATGTTTCTGCCCCCTGCACCGCGCCAAATTTTCAAAGCAATACACTCAGGAGGAACTCATCGAACTGGTAACTCATGCCAAAAAAGATGATCCCATCATGAAGGAATTTGAAAAAGTCCGCCGCGACTCCATCGAAGCATTCTGCGCCCGCATCCGCAAAGCCATTGACAGCGTCAATCCGTCAATTCCGTGCGGAATTTCCGGCCCCGGCCGCGAACATCTGATGTTTGAACGCATGGCTCTCGCCGCCGCAGGCCCCAACACTGAACCCTTTATCCGTGTCGGCAATGCTTTCTACGGCAGAACTTTTGCCCTCGACTATCCGCAAAATGTTTACAAAACCGCTCTCATGCAGAAAGCCTGCGGTAGTGTCAAATTCATCCTCGATGAATCCGATACCTATCCCCAGCACCGTTACAGTCAGACCTGTGCCGGTCTGCACACACATCTGACCAATGCCATTCTGAGCGGTCTCAAAGGTTCAAAAACATGGATCGAAAACTTCATCAACTTCGCTGAAGGTCAGGAAAATGTCCGCTACGAAAAACAGATGAAAGAATTTATGCCTTTCTATGACACTCTCACCGAAGTCGCTGAAAACATCCGCTGGAAAGGCGTTTCAATCCCCCTCGTCAATCTGGAAAAAGAATTCACTCCGCTGGAATATCCCGATTATTTCACCAATCCCGAATGGTTCTGCTCCGTCGTCGGTGAACTCGGCATCTCCTTCTCTTTCCGTGAAGTCAATGATCCCGAAGCCGAATGTTTCATGCTCGGCTCCGATATGGTCAAACATTTCACCGATGCAGAACTGGATGAAATCGTCAAAAAGAACCTCATCCTCGACTCTGTTGCAGCTCAAATGCTCATTGACCGCGGCTACGGCGAATATCTCGGCGTCGAACTCGGCACCGTGCCGCACTTCTCTTATGAACGCGTAGTCGGCAGCACTCTGAAAATGCGCCACCTCATCACT
Source organism: Victivallaceae bacterium (assembly GCA_045538635.1). Classification (GTDB taxonomy): domain Bacteria; phylum Verrucomicrobiota; class Lentisphaeria; order Victivallales; family Victivallaceae; genus RGIG5270. Next base: position 6,782 of record JAZSRU010000065.1, on the reverse strand, counting down.
TCTGCAACCCGCTTGCTCATCCCCGCTGAAGGGGCAGAAGCTGTTACAGAACTGGTCAAACCCCCGTTTGCAGGTGCCGCAAATGTCGATGTCATTGCTCCCGGCATGACAAAATACCGCAACAAAAACGGAAAACTCGTCTTTGTCTGGTGTGAACCCATCAAAGGAGATTATTACACCCTCGATCCCGCCCGCAAAACATGGCTGGAAAATGTCTGTGATGAAACCGCCGACATTCCCGTCAAATGCTCCGAAGATCAGGATATCATGTTCCGCTGCGGCGAACTGCCCGACGGTTCAATACTTGCCGCGCTCATCAACTTGAGCTACGATGCGATCAAAGAAATCCCCTTCGTCTGCAAAAAAGCTCCCGCAAGCATCAAAGTTCTTGCTGCTTCCGGCGAATGGCAGGATGTCAAATTCCGCACCGAAAACGGTGTTATCTATATTCAGGAAGCATTGCTTTCAAGCTTGCCGATCATTCTCAAGCTGGCATAAAACTCAAACTCCCCAAACCGGATATTGCAAAATATCCGGTTTTTTTTATGCAAAAAACTTTACATTTGAACAAAGCTGTGCTATTTTCTGTCAGCATTTCAATAAAGGAACCAAAAATGAAAATAAGACAGAATCTCCATATACACTCTTCTCATTCATGCGATTCAGCATGTGCAACTCTCGCTGACATTCAAAAAGAAATGACTTCTCTCGGTATGACCGAATTCGGTTTGAGCGACCATTTGCATACCTCTTACAACCTCTGCGATATTCAGGGAGCAAGAAATGATTTTCTCTGCTATAAGCGTCCGGCAAATTTTCACTTCGGAGTAGAGGTAAGCGGTGTTTCAGAATGGGAAACCGATAAAATCAAACGCGGGGATTATGTCCGTTTTTTTGACGATCCTGTTTACGGCATCCGTTTTGAAAAGGGCCCGTCCGACAGTCCGGTATGTATCGGAATAACGGCAGAAGATATTGAAAATCTCGGAATTGAATATGTTATCGGCGGCGTGCATTGGCCGCTTTATTCCGAAGCTGCACGCGAGGCGGCGTATGAAGACTTTTTCCGTCAGCAAATGGCTCTTGTGGAAAATCCGCTCGTTGATATTCTGGCTCACCCGTGGGATGCCATCGAACTTGCCGCCGGCAACTGGTATCCAATCGGCAACCGCGACAATGCGCACAAAGATTTTGAAGCAATATGGAACATTCCGCAAAATTACAATGACAAGCTCGCTGAAGCTCTCATCAAAAACAACAAATGCGCCGAATTGAATCTCGCGGTCATGCTCTCTCCCGCACATCCGGAAAAAGCCCGCAAATACTACTGGAACCTCATGGCTCAATGGCGCGAAGCAGGTGTTAAATTCACGATCGGTTCGGATCAACATTCACCACATTATGCACCATTCATGTTTTCTGCGGCAGAAATGCTGCTGGATGCATACGGCTTCAAAGATGACGATATCAAATACTTCTTTGAATAATTATTTCTTTTAGCTGAGTACTAAACGCAGACTGATTTTTTATTGCAAAGGGACTTGCGCCGCCCCGGCGTTCCACCCGCCCCTTTATTACGCTGGCGCGAGAGTAGAAGCGGCTGGGTGGTGTCAGGCATTATTTGCGACCGCGATTAGCCATAATTGGGGGAGAGCAAGCTCTCTTTTTGTATGCTGTCGCATTAGCATATTCAAAAGTAAAAATATACTTTGAGATTTTGCCAAAGCGATAGCAAATAAAAGGCGATGAAACGCCCCGTATTTTGCTTACGAAAAATACCATACCCCAAACCCCTCAATTTTTTTAATTATCTTTAGTACAGAGCCAATTATTTTTTGACGGTCAGATCATCAAATTGACGCGCCTTGGCGCGCTTGAGCATACGGCGGCAAATGACAAACAGCATCACCCCGTTTACCAGGCAGACCAATGTCCATGACACAGGATATGACAACATCAGATTTTCCATCGTGCCGTAGTGAGGGAATATGAAAAATACCCAGAATACACGGAATACGCACGCTCCCATCAAAGTTACTATAGTAGGTCCGAATGCATACCCAAGCCCTCTCAAGGAGCCGGAAATTACTTCCATCAATGCCAGCAAAAAATAAAATGTCATCTGATAATTGATACGGATAAGTCCCCATTCAATAACTTTAGGATCAGGATTGAATATCGCCAGCAGCGGCCGTTTGAAAATATGGAATACTGCAATAAGTATGCATGACAACGATACAGCATACGTCATACACAACAGAATACTGCGCATGATACGCTTGTATTTTTTTGCACCGTGATTCTGCCCGACAAAGCTCACAACCGCCAATGCCAATGCGGTAAATGAAGTATGCACCATACCCTCAAGCTGCAATGCAGCTGTACTTCCGGCGATTGCATACGCACCGAATTTATTGATTGATGACTGGATGATAATATTGGAAACAGAGAAAAGCATTCCCTGCACACCGGACGGCAATCCCAGCATCAACATCTCTTTCAGGATGGGCCATGTAATACGGAACTTGCGCCATGTGACAGCATATGCACCGCCGGTCCTTTTCAACGCATAAAAAACAAGCACCGCAGAGAGGACATTTGAAAGTTTTGTCGCAACAGCAACACCGGCAACATCCCACTTGAAACAGATAACAAATATCATGTTCAAAACCACATTGACAATACCGGCAATGACCATGAATATCAGCGGCCTTTTGGTATCTCCGATCGAACGGAGTACCGCACTGCCGAAACTGTAAAAAATCATAAACGGTATTCCAAGACACCAAATCCACATATACAAAGCCGCCTGATCCATAATTTCATCCGGAACCATCATCATACGCAAAACCGGTTTGGTAATGACCAATCCCAATACGGTCATAAAAATACCGCCGTAGCAACCGATAGCCGCCGCTGTATGAACAGTCCGCGAAACATTTTTGGAATCTTTGGCTCCGGTAAAACGGGCGACCAGCACATTTATACCGGCACTTACCCCCCAGAAAAGATTGAGCAGCAGATTGGTGAAAGCCGGAGCAGCTCCGACCGCCGCCATGGATTTACTGTCTGCAAACTGACCGAGAACGATCAAATCTGCGGCATGAAACATCAAGGTTAAAAGATTTGCCATCATCAATGGGATAGCAAATCGAATGATTTTGCCGGACAACGGCCCATGGCACATATCGATTTTGTATTTTTTTACATCATTCATTTTTCCGAAAATTCCAATAAAGGTAATTATTTCTGTTTCAGGTAATATACTTCATTTTGAAAGAAAAACAATACCCTCAAAAAATAAACCATATATTTTTTTATTCTTCAAGAAAATAATTTGTATTATCTATTGCATGTACTATATTAAGGAAAAATAAAAATCTAACATCCGGAAATTAAAAATGCATACATTCAACTCTCTTAAAAATGATCTCCACTCAATGGGGCTCAACGGTACAGAAACCGTCATCGTCCATTCGTCCATGAAAAGCATCGGTGAAGTTGACGGCAAAGCCGATACCGTTTTAAATTCTCTGTGCAGCTTTTTCAAAGACGGTCTGCTCGTACTGCCGTCATTTTCCTATACCGCAGTCAATATATGCAACAGCTGCAAATATTATGAAAAAACCACTCCCAGCTGTATCGGACTGCTTCCTGAACTTTTCCGTCTGCGTCCGGATGTTTACCGCTCTCTGCATCCCAATCATTCTCTTGCCGCCTGCGGCAAAGATGCAAAAGATTTTGTCAGCGGACATGAAAAAGGCCTGACATCATTCGACAAATCCGGTCCTTTCGGTAAACTGCTGGAGCGAAATGCAAAAGCTCTTCTCATCGGCGTAACTCTCAACCGCGCGACCATCATTCATGCCATCATTGAGTGGGCCGATGTTGCAATTCTCTCCAAAGAGGACCTGCATTTTATCTCCATTGACCGCAACGGTGTTGAATATCCTGTCAGGATGCATTATCATCTCGGCTCACAATGGGATAATTTCAACCGGGCATTGGATATCCTGCTTGAACAAAATGCAGTCCGCAAAGTAAAATTCGGTGATGCGGATTCTCTGCTGATGGACTGCTGTCAAACATTCGATATTCTGAGAAATATCCTGATTGAAGATCCGAAATTTTTCTACAATCCGGATTGTGTTGCATCAATACAATACCCGGGACTGAAATTCTCTGATTTGAAATAAATTCACAAGTCTGCTGCAAGTATCAATCCGAACAGAACATTTCTGCAAATAGACTTTCAGGATAAACTTCCAGCAGACAAACTTTTTTATCTCCGGCAGTTGCAAAAGAACACAATTGAAGTATATTATTGTAAATTTTTGAATAATAATCAATCAAACCCGGAGTTTACAATGTTACAGCTTGCCAGTATTTTCCAAAGCGGTGCTGTTTTTCAGCAGCAGAAAACAATTCCCGTCTGGGGCAAAACCGAACCGTTATCAATGCTTTCTGCAGAATTCTGCGGTCAGAAAATTTACGGCAAATCCTCTGCTGCAGGAGATTTCATGCTGCGTTTTGGCGCAGTTGAAGCTGGTGGACCATTTGTACTGAAGGTTTGCAATGATACAACCGGAGAGAATATTGTACTTGAGGATATTCTTATCGGCGAAGTCTGGCTCGCGTCAGGACAATCAAATATGGCATACCGTCTGAATGATTCCAATTTTGCAATTCCAATACCTCCGGAGGAAATTCCTTCACATCCGGCCCGGGTGCAGGAACGAGAATTCTGTTCATCAATACAAAACGGCGACAAATTCCGTTTTATCAATATTCCGCAAGTTGCAAGCGGCGAAGTTGAAACTTCGTTTAATGCAAAATGGCAGTATATGACCGCGGATAATGCACCTTTTTGCTCCGCTGTCGGAGCGTGGTTCGGTAAATATATTCAGGAAAAACTCAATGTTCCGGTTGGAATTATTCTTTCCGCATGGGGCGGCACGATCGCAGAAGCATGGACCTCGCGTTCCGGGTTGATGAGCAATCCGGATACTGTGCCGCTGGTTCAGAAATGGGATGAGATGCGCAATCAAAGCAGTTGTGCGGATGAAAATGCCAAATCAAATGTTCCGGTTGCGTTTTCAGATTTTGCTGATCCGGGCAATCGTGGATTTGATATGGGATTTGCCAATCTTGATTTTGATGATTCTCAATGGATGCCGTTTAATGTCCCGGGCAGCTGGATACGCCAGAAAATTGCCGGAAACGGAGCAATTTGGGCGCGTAAAACATTTTATCTTTCAGCGGCTCAGGCAGAAAAAGATTTCGTCGTCAAGTTCGGAGCTATTGACAAAACCGATATCACCTATTGCAATGGTGTTGAAGTCGGACGCATGGGCGAAGGACTGGATACAAGCTGTTATAATGTCGCCCGCAACTATAAGATTCCTGCCAATTTGCTGCGTGTCGGCAAAAATGTAATTGCTGTAAGAGCTTATTCATTTGCTTACGACGGTGCTTTCTGTGGCAGAAGCAGTGATTTCAAACTTGAAAGTGCCGACGGTAAAGATTGTATTGCTATTAACGGAACATGGAATGCCGTTGCTGAAGTTGATTTCGGAATTGCCAATACAAATGCAATGATGAATTACGGTGCAGGCAATGCCAATACTCCGTCAATTCTTTTTGACAGTATGATAAATCCATTGATACCATACGCCATGCGCGGTGTCATTTGGTATCAGGGCGAAAGCAATGCAAAATGTATGGCTGATTCATATATGTATTATGCAAAACTCAAAACCCTGATCAATGACTGGCGTTATTATTGGGCGCAGGGAGATTTTCCGTTCATTCAAGTCCAGCTGGCGGGCTGGCAGGATGCTGATTATCCGGTTAATGAATTTTCAGCGTGGGCATTGCTGCGGGATATCCAACGCAAACTTTGTGATGATATGCCGAATGTTTATATGGCAAGTGCTGTTGATATCGGCGATGCCGATGATATTCATCCGAAAGATAAAAAATCTGTTGGTTTCAGACTTGCTGTCAATGCTTTGTACAATGTTTACCGATGCCGTGATGTTGTTCCTGCTGGTCCGCTTTATTGCGGATGTGAAGCTGAAAACGGCAAAATGCGCATAAAATTCAAATACAACAACGGGCTTACTCTCAAGGATGACCAGCCGATGAGTTTTGTCATCGCCGGAACAGATTTGAGCTTCAAGATCGCTGATAAAGTTGAAATTGACGGCGATTCGCTCCTGGTCAGTTCAGCGGCAGTTCCATTTCCGGCGGCGGTCCGTTATGCATGGGGCAGCAATCCTGCAAATTCACTTTACAATGGTGCGGGACTGCCGGCATCACCATTCCGGACTGATGATTGGCACTTGACAGATTGACGGAAAGATATATTTTATGAGCTGGTTATTTTTTACATTTTGTTGTCTGGCATGCTCATCGGTAAATGATTTGCTGTTCAAATTTTTTGCCCGCAAAGAGCGTTCGCGCGGTCTTTTTATGATGACAATAGGAATTGTCGGCACGCTGTTGATGCTGACTTTTCCGGATAAAACCGGTGCAAATTGGCATCAGACATTGTTATGGGGAATTGCCTGCGGCATTTTTTCAGCAGTCGGCAATATGATGCTGATAGAGAGCATGACCACTTTGAGTGCAGGTATTTGTTCAACCATTTACCGGTTGAATCTGGCGCTTGTTGTACCATGTTCAGTTTTTCTGCTCAATGAGTCATTGAATTGCAGACAGATAATTGGAGTCGTACTGGCGATTGCCGCAATTATCGCCAAGTCGGATCGTAGCCATGT
>JAZSRU010000163.1:0-6047 GCA_045538635.1 Victivallaceae bacterium | reverse complement strand
AAAAAAGTTTTTTCTTCTCCCCCTGCAATTATAATACAACCAAACATAAAAAAAGACCGCTGTCTGCCCTTTTAAGGTTTTCAGCGGTCCATTGTTTTGGTGGAGTATCAATCAAAGTCGAAGTTAAAATCAAAGAAGTCTTTGCCGAAATTTACAAAGATCATGACCGGAAACAGACCGTTTTTGTTGATATTGATCAAACCGAGCTGGAAAGTTGCGTTGTCATCGGCTTTGTTGATAAAACCGAACTGTACGCCGTTTTCTGCCGCCTGATTGTAGAATCCAAGCTGAACGGCGCAGTCATCATGCTGACCTTCCTGGAAGTTTGCGAAAGCGATTTGCGCGCCGTAAAGCGATTTGGCATAGTTGAAGCCGATCAAAGCTCCCTGAAATCCTGAAACTTTTTTGCTGTGGTTGCCGCAGAGTGCGAGAGATGCGCCTTCGACTTCTTTGTTGGCGATGACGGGAATACCGAGAGCCAGACCTTCGACTTCCTGATTGGAAATTGATTTGGGACAATCAAACCATACTCCTGCACCGAAAGTTTTTTCACCGGCGAATGCGCCGACAGAGGTCATGGCGATGATAAAGAGAGCTGATAAAAATTTTTTCATGATAAAATCCTTTTTGTTGACAAGAGGATTTATTTCCTCTTTTGCGGGGAATATACGCTCATAAAAAACTTTTTCAAGCTCAAAATTGCAGAAAGAGATTTATTTTTGATATTTTTTCAATGCTTCTGCGGCACATTTGCGAAGAATTGCACAGTTTTCTGCGGCAATTTTTGGGGTGTAAGTTATTTTTTCCGGATCTTCATTGAAGAGAAATCCATACCACAAACATGCTTGCATATATTCACCGTGTTTATTGAGATGAATAGTGTCTGCTGCAAGCGTTACACCCTTTTTATTTTTTGACCAGAAGTGTTTGCCGACAACATCGGTTGTACGCGGCGGTAAATTGGGGTATGTGAATTTTTTCAACTGTTCAGGAGATAATACCTCATATTTATACTTCGGTGATTTGCGGGCGATGGCAACAGCTTCTCCGGTCGGAATGAGGCGGAAATTTGTTGCTTTGGCAAGTTCATTGTATGCAGTTATGATTTTGTCTGACATTTCAGTTTGTGAGAATTTCCATCGTTTAAGACGCGGGGCATCAGCGCGGTATGCCCATGTTTGCTGGATAACGATTTCAGCTTGCGGATTGTATTTCCTTATATATTGTATAAGCTCATTGGCGTAAGGCTGATAAAATTTATAATCCCAGCTTTCTGTACTTCCCTGCTGGATAGTGATGATATCGTATTTATTGTTTTTGAGGAGTTCATTGACATTGCCTTTGCTTTTTCCTTTTTTGCGTAAATTTTTTGAATTCCATGTATTTATTGTATATGGTTTGAATGACGGATCTTTTTCTGCACGATTAAGATTTTCCGCATGCCGTTGCAGAATGCAGCCGCCGATGTACGCGCTGGTGATGTCAATGGTGTGCTTTTTTTCGTGCGCAACGAGCTGCGGCAGGTTGCGGCCGACACAAATTGAAAAACTGTTGCCTATCATCAATACTTTCAAATCTTTTGCTGTTGCAGTCATGATAGCTCCTAAAAAGAGTAGAACAAAAATTTTTTTCATAATTACCCCCTTTTTAAATGATATGTTGCGATTGTACTCAAACCGTTCAAGGTGAAATTTTCACCTCCGTCAAGCAATTCTGTTTTTGTTTTTTGAGCAAGGATTGATTCGCGCGCGCCTCCGCAGACGCAGACCGGAGAATTTTCAGGCAGAAGTTTCCGGAAATTATCGAGCAGCTGCAAAGTTCCTGCTGCCGCCGCGCTTTGGATCCCGATTTCCATTGCTTTGGCTGTAAGTGTTTCAGGGATAAGAGTTTCAATCGGTGGAACATTGGTGCATTGTATCAGCGGCAACGCACCGGTATAATCATGCATTGCCCGCGCCAGGATTCCGATTCCGGGAAGAATTGCCCCTCCGATAAATTTCTTGTTTTTAACGACTTCCAGAGTTATTGCGGTTCCTGCATCAATAATTATACCGTCCGGATATTTCTGCACCAGAGCGGCGCAGTTGGCGATTCTGTCCATGCCGAGAGTCGGCGGTGCGTCGCTGAAGTCAATAAATGGAACATTGGCAGCAGTGCAGGGGATGGATTGCGGAAATTTTTTCTGCATTATTGATGTGATCTGCGGCACAACCGATGCATAAACCATAAAAATATCAGTCGGCAATTCCCCGAAAGGAATTGCCGATGTGTCATACTGGACAAATGAATCAAAACTGTATTCATCTGATTTATAACGGACAACGGCACATTGAGTATGTGTGTTGCCGATATTCAAAACGCAGAATCTGAACATTTTAACTGAGTTTTTCGATAATCTTTGCCAGCGGCATGAACAGTGCAACAACGATTGTACCGACGATGACAGCCAGACCGACGATCATCAACGGTTCGATCATGGATGTCAATGCACCGACGGCGTTATCGACTTCTTCTTCATAGGTGTCGGCGATTTTGTCCATCATTTCAGGGAGTTTACCGGTTTCTTCACCGACTTCGACCATTGAAATAACCATGGCGGGGAAGATTTTTGTCTGATCGAGAGGACCTGCGATGCCTTCACCTTCTTTGACCGCGTCGTAAACTTTCTGAATTGCAGTTGCAACTACTTCATTACCAGAAGTTTCGCGGACGATGGAGAGCGCATTCAGAACCGGCACACCGGATGCCATCAATGTACCGAGTGTACGGCTGAAACGGGCGATTGCGGTACGGGAAATGATCGGCCCGAAAAGCGGCATATTGTATTTGACCCAGTCCAATGCCCATTTGCCTTTCGGAATTCTGTTCATCACTTTGAAGAATACGATGACGGCGAAAACAAAGGCGATGGCAATCCACCATTTTTCTTTCAGCAAATCGGAGAAGTTCAGAACGAACTGGGTAATACCGGGCAGCGGGTCGCCTTCCATAAGTTCAGTAAAGATTTTTTTGAAGTTGGGGACGATGAAGACCATCAAACCTGTAACAGTAAGACCGGCAACGGAGAGGACGACGCACGGGTAAACCATGGCGGATTTGACTTTGCCGGCGATCTTTGCGGATTTTTCAAGGAATGCTGCCAGACGGTCGAGAATGACTTCCATCGCACCGGAAGCTTCACCGGCGCGTACCATGTTCAAAAAGAGTTTGTCAAATGATTTCGGGTTGAGAGCAAGTGCTTCTGCAAAAGTTGTACCGCCTTCGACGGATTCTGCTGTTTCGGCGAGAATTGCGCGTATTTCGGGGCGTTTGCTCTGACGCTGGAGGGTCTTTATCGAGCGGATAAGCGGCAGACCGGCACCGAGCAGAATTGCGAGCTGACGGGTGAGAACGGTCAAATCTTTCGGTTTGATTTTCATGGGACCGAAAGAGAGATTGATTTCCATGGCTCCTTTTTTTGCGCCGTTTTTGGCTCCGTCTTTTCCTGCAGCGGCTTTAGAGCTTTTCACATCGGCATTTTTTACAGAAGATGGATAAAGTCCCATCTTCTTGATCTCTGCAATCGCCATATCTTCGGAATCGGCAGTAAGCTTTCCTTTTACTGTCTTGCCTTTTGCATCCATTGCGACATAATTGAAATTAGGCATGATAAATCTCCTGTGTTTATATAAAAATTTGTATTAACATAGTACCGATATTTATTTTTTGCAAATGATTAACACAAAAAAATATGATTTTAGAAAAAAATCTCTTATATTTTATAAAAAAACGAGAAAAAATTTGACAAAAAGGCTTTTGTGGTGTATTGTATGACTTTTGAAAGGAAGTTACCTATGCCAAAGCGTACAGATATTCAAAAAGTATTAATTATCGGTTCAGGTCCCATCATTATCGGTCAGGCTTGTGAGTTCGACTATTCAGGTACTCAGGCTTGCAAAGCTCTCCGCAGAGAGGGATATGAAATTGTTCTCGTAAACTCCAATCCCGCAACTATCATGACAGATCCAGGAATGGCGGATCATACTTATATTGAACCGCTTACAGTTCCAAGTCTTGAAAAAATCATCGCCAAAGAGCGACCCGATGCATTGTTGCCCAACCTCGGCGGTCAGACCGCTCTCAATCTGGCTATCAGCCTCGAAGAGGCAGGAATCCTTGCCAAATACAATGTCGATGTTATCGGTGTTGACCTCAATGCTATCAAACGCGGTGAGGACCGTATCATTTTCAAAGAAACTATGAACAAGCTCGGCGTGCCGATGGCAAAGTCCGAACCCTGTTATTCTATAGAAGAAGCAGAAAAGATTGCTGCTGATTTCGGATATCCCGTTGTTCTGCGTCCTGCTTATACCATGGGCGGCACCGGCGGCGGTATCGTTTATAATGTAGAAGAACTCCGTGAAGTCTGTTCACGCGGTCTTGAAGCCAGTCTGATCCATCAGGTGCTGATTGAGGAATGTGTTATCGGATGGGAAGAACTCGAACTTGAAGTTGTACGCGACAAAACCGGCAAAAAAATTACTGTCTGTTTTATCGAAAATGTTGATCCCATGGGTGTTCATACCGGCGACAGTTTCTGTGTCGCTCCCATGCTGACAGTTCCCGAATCAGTTCAGAAACGCCTGCAGAATTATGCTTACAGCATTGTCGAAGCTGTCGGTATCACCGGCGGCTGCAATGTGCAGTTTGCTCATAACAAAGTTGATGACCGCATCATCATTATTGAAATCAATCCCAGAACTTCACGCTCCAGCGCACTTGCTTCCAAAGCAACTGGTTTTCCGATTGCCAGTGTTTCAACCCAGCTTGCTGCCGGTTTGACTTTGAGTGAAATTCCTTACTGGCGCGATGGTTCTCTGGATATGTACACCCCGTCCGGCGATTATGTCGTCGTCAAATTTGCCCGCTGGGCATTTGAAAAGTTCCCGCAGGCCAAAGATCATCTCGGTACTCAGATGAAAGCTGTCGGCGAAGTTATGTCAATCGGCAAAAACTTCAAAGAAGCTATGCAAAAAGCTATCCGTTCTCTTGAAATCGGCCGTTCCGGTCTTGGCGGTGTCAAGGATTTCGAGGCTCTTTCTCTGGATGAACTCCGCAAAAAGATGGCAATTCCATCCAGTCAGCGTTACTTCCTGATGTATGAGGCTTTCAAGAAGGGAATAACTGTTGATGAAGTTGTCAAAATGACCCGGATCACTCCTTATTTCATCGAACAGATCTATGAAATTGCAATGCTTGAGCTTGAACTTCAGAGTTATAATTTTATCTCTCTGCCCGAAGAATTGCTCATCAAGGCGAAACGCGATGGTTTCTCCGATAAATACCTCGCAAAAATGTTCAAGGTCGATGAAAAGACTGTCCGCGCTCGCCGCGTAAAAGCCGGCGTTACTGCAAAATTCTGCAAAGTCAATGTTTCCGGTGTCGAAAATGCCGCTTACTATTATTCAACTTATGCTGAAAATGCCGTCGATGAAGTCAAAATTTCCGACGGCGCCAAGAAAATCATGATTCTTGGCGGCGGTCCCAACCGTATCGGTCAGGGTATTGAGTTTGACTATACCTGTGTTCACGCAGCTTTCGCTCTCCGCGATGCAGGTTACGAATCAATTATGATCAACTGCAACCCTGAAACAGTTTCCACCGACTACGATACCAGTGATAAGCTGTATTTTGAACCGCTTACTGTTGAAGATGTTATCTCGATTTATGAAAAGGAAAAACCGTACGGCGCAATCGTTCAGTTCGGCGGTCAGACTCCTTTGAATATCGCACAGCAGCTCAAAGATGCAGGTATCAATATCCTCGGTACCCAGCCCGAAGGTATCCGTCTGGCTGAAGACCGTGAATACTTCCGTGAACGCATGCTCGCCCTGGGCATCAAACAGCCCGAAAGCGGCATTGCCCGCAGTCTGGATGAAGCCATTGCTCTGGGCAGAAAGATCGGTTATCCCGTCATGGTCCGTCCCTCATTCGTTCTGGGCGGACGCGGAATGGCGGTCATCTATGATGAAGCAACCCTGACCAATTATGCCGTTGAAGCGATTCAG
>JAZSRU010000168.1:0-3505 GCA_045538635.1 Victivallaceae bacterium | reverse complement strand
GTCAGTACGGTCGGGGAAACGGTAAAAGCCTTTATCCCCAATCCGTTGCCGCCGTTTCCGGCATTGGAGATTACGGGTGAACTGCAGAAAAAGCTGGATGAAGCTGCTTTTTTGCTTGGCAAACTGGATGGTTCAGCAAATTTGCTCCCGGATGTCGGAATATTCCTCTATATGTTTATCCGTAAAGAAGCGGTGTTGTCTTCGCAAATCGAAGGCACGCAGTCTTCGCTTTCTGACTTGCTCTTGTTTGAACTCAAGGAAAAACCGGGCGTTCCGGTTGATGATGTTCAGGAAGTCAGCAATTATGTTGCGGCGCTGACTTACGGCTTGAAGCGTTTGGATGATGGTTTCCCGCTTTCATTGCGTTTGCTCCGGGAAATTCACGCTGAATTGCTTGCCAAAGGACGTGGCAGCGGCAAAAATCCGGGAGAATTCCGTCACAGCCAGAATTGGATAGGCGGAACCCGTCCGGGTAATGCGTTTTTTGTGCCGCCTCCACCGGAAGAAGCGGCAAGATGCATGGGCGAACTGGAAAAGTTTCTGCACGATGAAAACACTCCGCTTCTTGTTAAGGCAGCATTGAGTCACGTTCAGTTTGAAACGATACATCCGTTCCTTGACGGTAATGGCAGAGTCGGGCGTTTGCTGATTACTTTACTGTTGTGCAACGGAGGAATGTTGAAACAGCCGTTATTGTACTTGAGTTACTACTTCAAAAGTCACCGTCAATACTACTACGACTTGCTGAACGGCATCCGTGAAAACGGAGACTGGGAACGCTGGTTGGATTTCTTTTTGGATGCAGTCATTGAAACGGCAAAAGAAAGTAATGAAATCATTTTGAATCTGCACAATCAAATCGAAAGTGACAGAGCAAAGATTGCTACACTTGGCAGAGCTGCGACATCAGCCTTGGCAGTGCATCAGGCAATGCTCCGTCATCCGATAGCCGACATCGCTAAACTGAAAGAACTGACCGGTCTTACCAATGCCACCATCGGCAAGATGCTGAATTATCTGCTGGAATTCAACATCATCGAAGAAACCACCGGCAATAAACGCAATCGGCTGTTCTGCTATAATCAATATATAAATGTTTACAATGACAATTAAAAATAAATAGAGGAGGGAAGATAGAAAATGACCTTTGAAGAAATTGCAAAAAAGTATTTTCAAACAATTTGGCAAGCTTCGGATAAAAATGAAGCAGTTCGTGCAGTTCAACGAGAAATTGATACCTTAGTCTATTCCGAATCCAGAGAAGCCATATCCCATGAACACAAATTAAAAATATGGCAGCTCATAAAGAAAGAGCTTGAGGCCCAGAGGCGTTTGGTGCTGGAAAATCGCAATTTTTCACAAATGCAAAAAATTGCAGCAGCATCCAATGACGAGGCAATAACAACGATTTCTACAATAATCAAGAGCTTGGGAGGTTTATGATGACAATATATGAATTCATATCAATTTTTATATCAGTTATTTCATTTATTGTTGCATATCGCGCCCATACATTATCATCCTCGGCAGGGGAAATATCCTTGCGAAGTCTCGTTGAAAATGGGAGAAATGAAGTTAATGCATTAACGGCGAAAATGGCTCATCTCCTTGCTCTAAAGGAAAATAATTCATTGACAGAAGTACAAGCAGAAGAGTTGAATATATACACAGGCTTATTCAAATCAGCTGTGGAAAGTTGGTTAAACACTTATGAAGAAGCATGTGCAAAATATATAGACAATAAGATTGACAAAAAAAGGTTCAAAAAACAATATCATACTGAAATCCGAAATCTTGTTGAAGAAGAAGAATTTGAAAAATTTTTCAACCCAACAAAATCAAAATTTCAAGCTATTCTAAAAGTGTACAAAGAGTGGAATAATTTGGAAAAATAATCTTCAATGTATGTCCATACGGAACGGATATATTCTATAATACGGTAATTGCTATAAGGAGTTTTTTATGAATTTTATCATCGTTTTGACGTTTGATTTAAATGCAAATTCGCAAGATTCAAGTATTTATAGTGGTTTAAACGATGGGTTGGCCGAAATTGGATTAAAAAAAGAATATCAAAGTACCTCTGGCTCAAATGTAGAATTACCCGACAATACTTATCTTGGGATATTTTCGGGCGAAAATTCAAAGGAAGTCTGGAATCGCATTACAAAAAAAATTAAAAAAGTTTTTTCCGACAATGGTGCTCAAGGAAAATTTTTTGTGAGCGTTGGTAATGATTTTTATGCTTCTACGATACACATTCCGTAGATTTGAAAGTACCGTAGTAATATTGGATTATAAAACTAAATCAATCATAGTTTTTTCAATTTAGATGTTTCGCATCCATTGATTGGCGAAGGTGGTCAAGTCGTATTGAAGCGGTAAGTTGATACCGTCATCTTCAAAGACGGAACTGTGTTTACCCAGATAATCGTTGCGGAAACTGATGGGGAAATAGTCACCTCCGATGATGGTGAATTCCATTTCCGGGTCAGCCATCAAGTCACCGTTTTGCTCTCCGTAATGGGCGATGCTGATGACTTCTCCGTAGCCCGGAAGTCTTCCGACTTTTTCGATGACAACGGGCATGAAAGCGGGATTGTTGTTAATTTTGGCATGGCTCCCTTCGGTCAGCATATACGGCTCATGGAACATTGATTCGTAAAGCTGCTGGATGATGAGTTTTGCACGGGTATTGAGACATTTCATGGTCATTTTCTCCTTTGTGAATAGTGGTAAAACAGTATGTGAACACACGTTGAACACTTTACTGATTTTCTGCTGTATCTACTGTCGTTGCTGTCTTGAGCCCCAGAAAAAACTTGCGGCAGCTCAAATCTCCGTCGTAAAGCAGTTTGTAGGTTTGTACCGTATTATTTTTACCGGATTCCAATATCACCAGTTCCATATCCATCAACTCCTGCAAGTGGATGTGGAGTATAACATTGAGGAGGCGAGAAGTCAAATTGCCGATTTTGAGAGATATTTTTACCTAACGGGCACGACCATTGGTCAAAGTTGAGGGGATACGACACCGGAAGTAATAGATGCCATTACGCTTGACGAGATTCGGGATTTCTGCTGCCATAAACAAGTTTTTCCTTGGTTGTGGTCCAGTTTGTGGTCCACTTCAAGGCAGAATCCAGACAGGTGAAGATGTGAAGAAAAAACTCCGTTTTTTAAGAGAAGAGCGGCTGTCGCCGCACGAAGTGAAGCCTGACGGCTTCGTTGACCATTTTTTTACAAAAAAAAATGGTCGGGGTGAGAGGATTTGAACCTCCGGCCTCTGCGTCCCGAACGCAGCGCTCTAGCCAGACTGAGCCACACCCCGATCAAAGGGAACCCGTCTCGGATCCCCTGATACCAATAATATAATCGCTATGACTGAAAAAGCAAATCCTATTCCGCTTTTTTCAGGGAAATAATCACTTTTTTCATCGCGCCTTCGCCTTCGCTGCGCGTTTCAAGTTCAGGATCATCCTGCAGTGTCACATGGATGATACGA
>JAZSRU010000128.1:0-65630 GCA_045538635.1 Victivallaceae bacterium | reverse complement strand
AGGTTCTTTTCTTCTCCCCCTGCCTTGTCCCGCCATAGCCTTCGGCGACGGCGGAACCCCCTCATCTTTTTCCAAACCTTTTAATAATAATGGCTCTGTACCAAATATAGACTGATTTTTTATTGCAAGGGGGCTGATTGCGCCCCCCTGCTACCCCCGCAAGGGGATGTCCATCCCCATTTTATGACGCTGGCGCGAGTGTCAGCGGCTGTGTGGTGGCAAGCATTATTTGCGGTGAAGTATTTGCTTCATCCTTCCTCTTTTTTGAGGAATGATGAATCAAATCTTTCACCGCGATTAGCCATAATTGGGGTATTGCCGCTTTTTTGCACAAAAAAGCTATACCCCAAACCCCTCAACTTTTTTCAAATTATCAGTCAATGTTCAGTATAGAGTTTTTTTATTTTCTCAGGCTGCAAAAAATTCCGTTGCGGCAGAAGTACTGCACGGAAACTATATTTTGTCTGACTGCTTGTTCTTTGAAAAACAGATTTGCTGTTAAATCTGCATTTTCAATTAAAATATCATGTCTGTTTTTATCTGTTTTGGTGCAGTAACGGATTCTGTTTGCGATTGCGATCACGCTCTGCATATCCAATAGTACAGCTGTGGCAAAAAGGCACGGCGTTTCATCTGTATAAATCAAATCAGAAAATTCAAATGAGTTCAAAATATAAGTATAAATCACATTAAAATCCTCTTCTGTTATCTTAAAAACATCCATTATATTTCTGATTTCATCGTCTTTTGTATAGGTATTGATTATTTTTTTGATTTCCGTATCGTATTGCTGCGATGAGTTCCGGCTTAAAATTGAATTGAACAGTGTTTTTTCTGCATTGAGTATGGCAATTTTGTTGATCATATTTCACTCCAAAAAAAAAGAGGTGCATCCCTGATTTATATGCCCTCACGCGTCCACCACAGACGCACACAACGATACAAACGCAAGAATGCACCATGCAATATGCATGGCACAAACTTTTGCATTCGTTGTGTTTTTGACTTTTTTACAATGTGGTGGTTTTGCGAGGGCAAGCCAAAAGTTTTATGCTATATAATTTTTAATACAATTTGTTTGTCAGATTTTAATTTTTTCCTTTCATGGTGATGAAAAATCAACTTTTCAGCAATATAACATCAATGAGAAAAAATTGCAACCGCATATTATGATTTTTATGGAAAAAGCAATATAAAGATTTGCCGGATGGACGATGTTATGCTCAAGATGAAGAAAAATGATGTTTTTTCATAAAAAAAATTTGCAAAAATCAGATTTGAAGCTATATTAGTGGTATCGAACTATAACAGTATTTTTAGTTAAACTGCAGATGCCGCGAGGCAGATGCGAAAACAAAACATAAGGGGATAAAAAAATGTCCACTGTTGCAGACAAAGTCAAAAAAATTGTTGTTGATCAGCTCGGTGTTTCCGAAGATCAGGTCACTCCCGAAGCCAAATTTATCGAAGATCTCGGTGCTGACTCATTGGATCAGGTCGAACTCGTCATGGCTTTTGAAGAAGAATTCGGCGCAGACATTCCTGATGAAGATGCCGAAAAATTGACCAGCGTCGGCGATGCCATCGCATACATCGAAAGCAGAAATCTCTAATTCTTATTAGATTTTTTCTTTCATAAAGAACCTGCAGTACCTTGAGTATTGCAGGTTTTTTTGTATATATTCAAGGTTTTTTTTATGTTTAAAAAAGTTATAATTTTTTTGTTTGCAGGATTTTGCTTTTTTGTTTACGGCGATGATTTTGTAAAAAACGGAGTGGCTTTTGCTTATCCGGATTGGAAGATGAAAGCATTGTCTTTCAGTTATGATGATGGACATATTGCTGACCGTCAGTTGGTCGCAATTTTAAATAAGTATGGCATGAAAGGTACATTCCATATCCCTCATGCGTGGTTGCAGACTAAACCGAAAAAACGCATCAGTGAAGCTGAAATCAATACATTATACAAAGGTCATGAAATTTCCGGGCATGGTGCAAATCACCTCTATCTGGCAAAAATGAAAAAATCTGAAATTGAAGCTGAAATCAAAGCTGATATCAGTGGTTGGGAAAAAATTACAGGTAAAAAATCACAGGTTACGCTTATCCTTATGGAAGTTTTTCGCCGGAAGTGATTTCTGTATTGAAAAATAACGGTTTGATTTATGCCAGAACTGTCGGCAGAGATAAAAATTTTGCGCTTCCTGCGGATTTTCTTGCATGGAATCCGTATGGGCATCACAAAGCAAACATCGCTGAAGCAGGAAAAAAATATCTTCAAATGAAGCCGGACAAAATGACGGTTATGCTTGTTTGGGGACACAGTTATGAATTTAAAACTGCTGCCCAATGGAATGTTATTGAGGATTTCTGTCGTCAGATGAGCGGAAAAGATGATATTTTTTATGCCTCAATGGGGGAAATCGCCTCTTATGTCAATGCTTGCCGTCAGACAGTTTTGTCCAAAAATGGAAAAATGTT
This sequence comes from Victivallaceae bacterium, assembly GCA_045538635.1. GTDB lineage: Bacteria > Verrucomicrobiota > Lentisphaeria > Victivallales > Victivallaceae > RGIG5270. The sequence continues at coordinate 63,149 of JAZSRU010000128.1, read as the reverse complement.
GAAAAACAATTCGGATAAACAGCTGTATTTCCTTTATAAAGGGAATAAGTTAACTGTCGCTGCTGATTCAGAGTATGATTTGAACGGCGTGAAATAAAATCAGGCAGGCTTTTGATTTTCGCAGATAAAAAGAGGCTGTATCAAAATTGCTTCTGATACAGCCAAGAGAAAGGAAAGAAAGAGGCTTGATTATTTAGCTGCGGGGGCTGCGGGTGCCGGAGCAGCAGCTTTTTCCGGAGCGGCCTTGCGGGGGGCAGGGCGTTTGCCGGGAGCGCGGCGTTTCGGAGGATTCATAATGCGTTCAAGCATTTTTTCAATTTCGGCGTCGCGGTTTGCTTTCATCTCAGCAGTTTTCTTTTCGAGATCGGCGGCGGCTTTTTTCATAGCTTCGGCGCGTTTTGCGTTCATTTCGAGGCGTTTGTCGAAGTTTTTGCCGAGGATGGCGGTCAAAGCGGCTTTGTTTTCTGCTGATTTATCTTTTTTGTAAGCATCGACAGCGGCGCGGAATTTCTCCATTTCAGCTTTTGCTTCGGGGGAGATTTTGAACTGGGGGCGGCGCTGCATTTGTTTTTTGCCCTTGAACTGCTGTTTTGCTTTTACTTCTTTTTTGCATTCTTTTTTGCATTTTTTTGCTTCAGCGGGGCAATCGCTTGCCATGGCGAAGAGTGTGCCGGTGCAAAGAACGGCAGTGGCGAGAGTCATCATGAGTTTTTTCATAGATCAACATCCTTTTTTTTGTTTGCTTTAAATTGAATTACGAAACCGGTTTTGTTCATAAATACGAAAGCAAAAAAGAAATATTGCATAAAAAATTAAAAAAGTTGAAATATTGTACAGCAGGCAGAAAATATTGTTTTTTGAATCAATAAAAGTTTGAAAAATTCTTGCTTTTTGAGTATTTTATGCTAACTTATGTTAATTATATGTATGTAAGTAAAATGAGAGGATATAAAATGTTGAAGAAATATTCTTATTTGCTGTTGACAGTAGTTTGTTCTGCGATTTTTTTTATGTGCGGATGCATGAGTGTTGATTGTGTCATTGTTGAAAGTTTTCCGCCGACAGAAGATGTGAAAAAATTTGAGAAAAATTCAGATATCCCCTATGAATACACCGTTATCGGTGTTTGTCAGACAGAGGGTAATTATACAGAGTATTCCTACGATGATATGATGAATAAAATCATTGAAAGAGGCCGCGAAAACGGCGCGGATGCCGTTCTGCTGGTTGGCATGCGTGTAGTTCCTGACGGCCGTGTGGTGCAGACCTCTCCATTGGTCAATTCTATTGAGGCGACATCCGCTGCCAGTGCCAACACTTGGGAAGAAATCGGCAAGGATTTCGGCGGCGGTTACGGCAGTATCCGCAGCAAAAGTTTCGGGACAGCACAGACTTATGACCGTATTGTCCGCGCCCGTCTGATCCGTTTTGTCCGCAATGAAAAGGGTGAATTTGTTCCGCGCAAAAAAGCCGGAGAAGATATTACCGAAAAAATTGTTCCTCTCAAAAAAATGAAAGAGATCAAAAAGGAAGTGAAAAATGCAAAAGCAGATTAAAGATATATTGATAGAAATAGGCGAAGACCCTGAACGCGAAGGACTTGTCAAAACTCCGGAACGCGTTGAAAAAGCATGGCAGTACATGATGCGCGGCTACAGACAGAACTTGGATGAAGTAATCAACGGTGCGATTTTTGAAGCTGAGTCTGATGATATGATCATGGTCAGAAATATCGAGTTTTACAGTATGTGTGAACATCATATGCTGCCGTTTTTCGGCCGCTGTTTTGTAGGTTATATTCCGAAGAAAAAAATATTGGGCGTCAGCAAGATCGCCCGGATCGTTGATATGTTCGCCCGCCGTTTGCAGATACAGGAGCGTCTGACCCGTCAAATTGCTGATACGATTATGGAATGTGTTGATGCTGAAGGTGTTGGTGTTGTTTGCGAGGCCCAGCATTTGTGTATGCAGATGCGTGGAGTTGAGAAGCAGCATTCGGTCATGACTACAAGTTCAATGCTCGGTTCATTCCGTGAAGAAGCGGAAACCAGACAGGAATTCCTTAAACTTATCCGCACCGGAGGATTGAACTGATGCGGGCATTGATTCAGCGTATTTCTCATGGGCAGGTAAGTGTTGACGGTCAAATAACCGGTAAAGTTGAAAACGGCGGTATATTGATATTGCTTGGTGTAACTCACAGCGATACGATTGAAGATGTGAAATATCTTGCCCGCCGCGCGGTGAATTTGCGTATTTTTCATGATGATGAAGGCAAAATGAATCGATCTCTGCTGGATGTCGGCGGCGGAGCGTTGGTTGTTTCGCAGTTTACTCTCTATGCCGACAGCCGCAAAGGAAACCGTCCGGGGTACAGTGATGCTGCTGCTCCGGAGCTTGCGGAACATTTGTATGAGGAATTTAAAAAAGAGCTGCAGACTTATCCTCTGGCAGAGTTCGGCTGCGGTATATTCGGTGCTGAAATGGCAGTTGATTTTTGTAATATGGGCCCTGTAACAATAATGCTTGAGTCGAAGAAATGAGAAAAAAAGTTGTTTTGCTCGGCAGTACGGGGTCGGTGGGGCAGAATGCCTGCAAGGTGCTTGCTTTTCACAAGGACAGATTTGAAGTAAAGACGCTTGTTGCCAATGTGAATTACAAGATGCTGCTGCATCAAGCCGCTGCACTGAATGTGAAAAATGTTATTGTCGGCCATGAGGATTTTTACGGCAGATGCAAAGATGAAGCCCCGTCAGATGTGTGTGTGCAATCCGGTATTCATGCCATGTGTGAATGTGTTTCTGCTCCGGATGTGGATATTGTGATATGCGCTATTCTCGGTTTTTCTGCGCTTGAACCGGTTATTGCCGCTTTGCGGCATGGCAAAACTGTTGCGCTGGCGAGCAAGGAAGTGATGCTGCTTGCCGGTGATATCGTCATGGAAAAAGCGAAAAAATATGGCGGCAGAATAATTCCGGTTGACAGTGAACATTCGGCGATTTTTCAGTGTCTGGCAATGCATGATATGCAGGATGTGAAATCGCTGGTGCTGACCTGTTCCGGCGGACCGTTCCGCGGATTCAGCCGCAAAATGCTGGAAAATGTCAGAGTTGAAGATGCTTTGAAGCATCCGGTATGGTCAATGGGACGGAAAATAACCATAGATTCAGCGTCGCTGATGAACAAGGCATTGGAAGTTGTGGAAGCTTCATTCCTTTTCGGAGTTGAGCGGGAAAAAATAAAAGTTCTGGTTCATCCGGAGGGAATAATACATTCATTGGTGGAATTTGCGGATAATTCCATGAGCGGATTGTTTTCAAATCCTTCGATGGAGCTGCCGATTCAGTATGCATTGAGTTATCCGGATGTGCTGGCAAGCGAAGTCGTACCGCTTGATCTGGCGAAACTTGGAACTCTGCATTTTGAAGCTGTCGATGAAGATGTTTTTCCGTCGATCAGATTCGCGCAGCGTGCATTGGAGTTGGGGCATAATATGCCTTTGGTGATGAATTGTGCCAATGACGCTGCAGTACAGAGATTCTGCCGGGGTGAAATACCTTTTGTCAAAATATGGGATATCGTTGAAACTGCAATGGAATCTGTTCCTTTGCAGAAGCTTGATGATTTGGATGCTGTGCGTGATGCGGCAACTGCAGCGTACAGAATGGCTGAAGAAATATAAAAAAGGAGTAATATGAGTATTGTCGGAGAGTATTTGTCAATGGTGGGAGCCTTTATTTTTATGGTATTTTTCTTTGGTTCCTGTGTTTTTGTTCACGAACTTGGACATTTTCTGGCGGCGAAATGGCGCGGTCTGCATATTGATGCTTTTTCTATCGGCTTCAAAAAAATATGGGGCAAAAAGATAAATGGTATAGAATACCGTATCGGCTGGCTGCCGCTCGGCGGTTATGTTGAACTGCCGCAGGTCGATTCTGCAAGTGATGAAATCAAGGCGGCGGACGGAACGGTTCTGCCGCAGGCAAAAGCTTTTGACCGTCTGGTAACTGCGTTTGCCGGACCGTTTTTCAATATTCTTTATGGATTGCTGCTCGGATGTCTGGTCTGGTGGATCGGTATCCCGCAGGATTCTCCGAAAATGCGTGAGATCGAAGTCCTTTCTGTGGTCGAAAGTTCCCCTGAATATGCTGCCGGTTTGCGCAAAGGTGATAAAATCGTAAAACTGAACGGCCGCGAGTTCCGTAAAACATGGGCGGAATTTACCAAAGATATCCTGCTTACTGTCGGAGAGGTTGAGCTTGAGATCGAGCGAGGCGGCAAAAGAACGGTTGTGCGTTATGTGCCTGCAATAAATCCGGATGCTCCCGGTAAATTGAAATATGAGAAGATCGCATGGCCGTTTTTTGAACCGCATATTCCCATTGAGCTTTATCCGGAAAAGGATTCTGAGGCAGAGCGTGGTGGTATCAGACGCGGGGACCTGCTGGTTTCGCTCAACGGACGCAAATTTACAGATTATTCAGAATTTTTCTCTTATATCAATCATCATGCCGGTAAACTTGATTTTGTAGTAAAGCGCGGCAATGAAATCGTCAAATGCGAAGTTATTCCTACTGAAATAAAAATTGCAGAAGAAAATAAACGCTACCTGATCGGGATCGGTTATAATGAGGAGATGCCACTCACCGTCGGCAATGTTCTGGATTTATTTCCAGCCGACAAGGCCGGTGTGCGCTCCGGTGATATTATTGAAAAATGGAACGGAAATGTGATCGACAGCGTTGAAAAATTTCAAAAATTGAGCCGCAGCAACAGAGGTGAAAAAGTTATTCTGGATATCAAACGCGGAGATAAAAAAATTCAATTAACTCTCGTTCCGGAGCAGTTCCGGTTGTTCGCAACAGGTCTGGTCATCGGACTTAAAGATCATCCCAATCCGCTGCAGCAGTTTTATGCAACCGTTGATATGAGCTACAAATCTTTGCGCGGTCTTTTGACTACAGTCGGCAATATGATCGGAGTTACAGAAAAAACAAGTTCAATTCAGCTGCGCCATATGTCCGGTCCTGCCGGGATTGCTGATACATTGTTCAATGCGGTGCATCAGTCAAGCATTATGACGGGAATTTATTTTGTGGTGGTGATTTGTTTTGCGCTGGCGATTTTTAATTTGATGCCGCTGCCAGTGCTTGACGGGGGGCATATCGTTTTTGCTTTGATAGAGATTATTTTCCGCCGGCCGCTGCCCAAATGTGTGATCTCTGTTTTATCGTATATTTTCATCGGTCTGCTGATTCTGATGATGATTTATGTCAGTTTCTTTGATATTCTGCGTTTGGCACCTGATTCATGGCGCGCCAAATTTGAAAAAACAGAACAGGTCACTAAATGAAAATAATGACCAGAATTCTTAATGTCGGCACATGCGCTCTCGGCGGCAATAATCCTGTCCGTATTCAGAGTATGTGCGATACTGATACACGCGATGCGGAAGCAAGTCTGACTCAAATCAGAAAACTTGCGGATTGCGGCTGCGAGATCATCCGTCTTGCTGCTCCGGACATCAGAGCTGCTGAAGTTTTGAAAGATATTGCTGCAGCAAGTCCGATACCGGTTATTGCAGATGTGCATTTTGACGGCAATATTGCTTTGCAGGCATTGGAGAGCGGAGTTCACGGATTGCGGATCAATCCCGGCAATCTCCAGAATGAAGAAATGGTAAAAAAGATTGCTTTTAAAGCACTTGACTGCAATGCTGTTATCCGCGTCGGGGCAAATTCCGGCAGCGTTGACAAAAATCTTTTGAAACAATGTTGTGAAAAGTTTGACTCGCCGGAAAAAGCAATGACTGAAGCTTTGATAATGAGTGTGGTCAAACAATGTGAAATGCTGGAAAAATACGGTTTTAAGAATATCAAAGTTTCTTTGAAATCCTCATCGGTTCCAATTACTCTTGATGCGTACAAAGTTTTCAGTGAACGCTACGATTATCCGCTGCATATCGGCATTACAGAGGCCGGAACCTTGCGGCGCGGAATCATAAAATCTGCGGTTGGGATCGGACATTTGCTGCTGTCCGGAATCGGAGATACATTGCGTGTAAGTCTGACTGCAGATCCGGTTGAGGAGGTGCGCGCGGCTGTTGCCATACTTGAAAGCTGCGGATTGCGTACGGCAGAACCGGAACTTGTCAGCTGTCCTACTTGCGGCAGGACAGAGATTGATTTGAAATATCTGGCAGAGGAAATTGAAGATTATATTGACGGCTTGAAGTCAAACGGTTATTCTCTGCCGTTTAAAAAAATTGCAGTTATGGGCTGTATTGTGAATGGGCCCGGGGAGGCTCGTGATGCAGACTGGGGAATTGCCGGAGGCAGAGGCAAAATTGCCGTATTCCATTTTGGGGAACTTTTCGGAACTTATTCAGAAAAAGAGGGACTTGAAGTGTTTAAAAAAATAATTGCAGACAGTGTAAAGTGAGTATATTATGAAATTTGGCGGATTGACAGATGAAGAAATAGTAAAAAGCAGGGAAATAAACGGTTCAAATGAGTTGACTCATATTCCACCTGAACCTTTGTGGTACAAGATATTACACGGATTTACCGATCCGATGATCGTTATTCTGCTGGTGGCGTTTGTTATTCAAATCGTATTGTTTCTGCTGGGGCAGGGGCATTGGTACGAAGCTGTCGGAGTTCTGATTGCCATAATCATCGCCAACGGAGTTTCTTCCATGAGCGAGTGCAGTCAGGAGAAAAAGGCGCTGCTGCTTAAATTGCAGGAAGAGGCAAAAGAAACTGCCAAAGTCGTCCGCAATAATGCACTTCACGAATGTCATGTGAGCGAACTTGTTGTCGGTGATGTTGTCTGTCTGCAGTCCGGGGACAAAATTCCAGCGGACGGCATTCTGCTTGAAAATTCACTCAAAGTCGATCAGGCCGCATTGAACGGTGAAACCGAGGAAGCCGAAAAAATTGTCTGTCCGGACGGGGCGCAGTTTGATAGCAGAGATTTGCTTAATCCTTATTATATTTACCGCGGTACAGTTGTTGCTGGCGGCGAGGCTGTTATGCAGGTTCGGGAAGTAGGGGACAAAACACTTTTCGGCAAGCTTGCATTGGAGGTGCAGGAGGAAACACGCAAAACGCCGCTTCAGGTAAAACTTGGAATGCTTGCAAAAAATATTTCTGTTTTCGGTTATGCTGGTGCTGCAGTGATAATATTCGGTATCCTTGGGAAACATATTTTGAGCGGCGATGCCCCGACGGATGTTTACGGTTGGATACGCCTGATAATGAATACTGTTACAGTTGCGGTTACTATTATTGTGTGTGCTGTGCCGGAGGGATTGCCGATGCTGACTTCAATCCTGCTGTCAATGCAGAGTTTGAAAATGGCAAAGGATAATGTTCTTGTCCGTAAAATCAACGGCTTGGAAACTGCCGGCAGTCTGAATCTTCTTTACAGCGACAAAACCGGTACGATTACCGAGGGGCGGCTTTCGGTAACGGCATTTGTTCCTGCAACACTTGAGGAAATCAGTTCTGTTCCGGAAATGAAAGAAAGTTTCCTTTTCGATGTCATTGCCGGAACTGCGCTCAATAACAGTGCATCAATCGGCGCCGGAAAGGTTATCGGCGGCAACAGTACTGATCGTGCTTTGATGAATTTCTGGCTCTCCGGCGGGATGGCGGACAAAATTGATAAAAAAGATATTGTTTCTTTTGAACCGTTTGATTCTGCCAAAAAATATTCTGTTGTCGCTTTGAAAAAAGATGAAGATGAAATCATCTATATCAAGGGCGCGCCGGAGAAAATAATTGAACAATGTTCCGCTTTTGCGGATGTTGATGGAAATGTCAAATCGTGGCAGGACAAGTCCGCTTTGATAAAATATATTGATGAGCAGGCTGCCCGCTCAATGCGTATGCTCGCGGTGGCAAAGAAATCTGCAGCAGCAGATGATTATATTTTTGTTTCTCTGATTTCTATCCGGGATAATGTCAGAGCTGAGGCTGTCGAGGCGATCCGCAAGGTTCATTCCGCTTATATTCAGGTGGTGATGATCACCGGTGACCGCAAAGAAACTGCCGTTGCTATTGCCCGTGAGGCAAATTTACTTGTCAAACCGACAGATATTGCCATGACTTCGGCAGAATTGGCGGCAAAAAGTGATGATGAATTGAAACAGATACTGCCGGATTTGCGGGTCGTTGCCCGTGCTTTGCCGTCGGATAAAAGCCGTCTGGTGCGCATTGCGCAGGAACTCAATTATGTTGTCGGAATGACCGGCGACGGAGTCAATGATTCTCCGGCGTTGAAAAAAGCTGATGTCGGTTTCGCTATGGGCAGCGGTACGGAAGTTGCCAAAGAGGCGGGAGATATTACCATTCTTGACGATAATTTCCTTTCGATACAAAAAGCGGTTCTTTACGGCAGAACGATGTTCAAAAATATCCGTAAGTTTCTGGTCTTTCAGCTTACAGTCAATGTCGCGGCTGTTCTTACATGCTGTATCGGACCTTTTCTCGGTGAAGATGTGCTGCTGACAGTGGTGCAGCTGTTGATAATCAATCTGGTCATGGATACGCTGGTGGCAATAGCTTTCGGCAGTGAAGTGCCGCATCCTGAATATATGCGGGAAAAACCTGTCCGGCGCGATGAACATATCATTACCGGCAAAATGGCAGGAGAGATATTGTTGTGTTCATTGTATATTACGGCGGTGTCATTGGGGATATTTTTCTTTGAGCCTCTGCGCGGTTTGTTCGGTGATGTCAGCGATACATATATAAAATCTGCACTTTTTGCGACATTTATGATGGCGATTACTTTCAACGGTTTCAATGCCAGAACGGAGAAGATAAATATTTTCTCGAAAATCGGCAAAAATATTAATTTCCTGTTGATAATGGCATTGATTTTTGTTTTGCAGTACCTGTTTGTCACATTCGGCGGCAAGACATTTGCGGTTGAAAGTCTGACTTTGCGCGGCTGGCTGCTTTGTATCGGTTTGTCGGTTTTGATAATTCCGCTGGATATTGTGCGCAAGATGGTATTGAAGCTGGTAAGTGGTAAAAAATAATGTCTTATTCAGAATATGAAGAAAAAAATAATAAAAAACTGTATTTTTTTCACTTTTTCTTTGCAAAAACAGTAAAACAGGATTATATTCTCTAAAACAAATTTCAAACTTTAAAAAAGGATATTTTTATGATCAGGACAATCAATAGATTTTTCAGCAAAAACAGCCGTTGGCTTTTCGGAATTTTCACCGTAATCATCATCGTTTCATTCATGGGTTTTCTGACCCCCGGAACTTTCGGCGGATGCAGCGGTGCAGGCGATCAGAAAGTAGGAACAGCTTTCGGCAAAAATGTTACTTATACAGACCTGCGTCAGGTCATGGTCGATATGAATATTTTTATGTCGCTCATGTACGGTATGTCATATGACCTTTCTGTTGAGCAGGCATTTTCACAGTATGCTTATATTGAAGCAGCCCGTCAGCGCGGTCTGACAGTCAGCGACAGGGAAGTGTCAGAATTTATCGTAAATCTTGCCAGATTCCGCACCGATAACAAGTTCGATGCTGCAAAATACAATGAATTTATCCGGAATATGGAAAAGACCGGAATTTCATCCAAAGCAGTTCAGGAAGCTGTCCGCAATGGTCTGCTCGGCGGCAAACTGCAGGAATCCATTCGCAATACAGTTGTTGTAACTGACGGCGAAGTGGAAAGTTTCTGGCGCATTTTTAATGGCAATATCAGCGCGAGAATTGCTGAATTCAAATTCAAGGATTTTGAAAAATCTGTCAAATATACCGATGCTGAACTGCAGAATTATTTTAAAAATAACCGTCAGCGTTACAAAATCCCCGCATCATCCAAAGCATTTGTTGCCTGCTTTGATTATAATCTGCCCTCATTCGGCAAAGAAGCTGACAGCAAAATTACTGAAAAAGCAATGAAAGAATTTTATGAACAGAATAAAAATCTTTTCACTGTCAACTCCGGCAAGGAAAATGTTATCACTCCCTATGAAAAAGCCAAGTCTGCTGTCCGTATCCAGCTCCGTGATAAATTGATAAAGGATATTGCGTTCAATACCGCCCAGAAATTTTCCGGCGATGTCTATGATGAAGTTTCTATGAAAGGTGCTGATTGCAGGCAGACCTTTAATGCTTTTGCCGCTAAAAACAAGGTGAAAGTCATCGCTGTTCCCGAATTTAAAGCTGATGCGGAGAAAGTCGGTACTCTTGAAGCTAAAGATCTTGCCCGCGAGATCATTGCATCTGCAAAAGATGTCCCCATCACCAATGCCGTTGCCGGCAAAAAAGGTGTTTATGTAGGTCATGCAGCCGGCTTCAAGGCTGAAAGATTGGCAGAGATGAATGAGGCCAAAGCTAAAGTTATCGCTGACCTCCGCGACAGCAAGGCCCGTCAGAATGCTATTGATGCTTGTGAAGATCTGATCAAAAAACTTTCTGTCAAAAATCCCGCAGATATGCTCGCTGCCGTCAAAGCTGATAAACGCTTCACCGTTATCAAGCCCTTCAATATGGCATCTATGATCATGAACAACAATATACAGAATATTGATGAAAAAGATATTGCTGTCCGCATCGGAGTCAACGGTTTGCAGCCCGGTGAAATTTCCAGATTGCTGCTGGTTCCCGGCGGAGTTGCAACTGTTTTTGTTGAGAAACGCAATCTTGCAGATGTCAAGGGCTTTGCTGGTCAGAAAGACATTTATACCATGCGTTACCGCGAAATGAAAGTGCAGAATGCGCTCAATGAGTTTAATAAATATTTGAGTTCTCAATGCTTAATGAATGTTCAGCAGTAAAACTGCATGATTTTGTTCTCGGCCGTCAGATGACGGTCGAGTATTATGATTGTGCGCCTCTTGTTATCGGCAACGGTGCTTTGTTGGAGAAAATTTTCCTCGAAGCTGCTGAAAAATCGGGCGCGCACATTATCTCATCCTATTTTCATAATTTTGAGCCGCAGGGTGTCAGCGGTGTGGTTATTATTTCCGAATCACATTTTACAGTTCATGCATGGCCGGAACATGATTATGCGGCGGTTGATATTTTTACCTGCGGGGAAAATATTGATTTTGATATTGCCATACGCACTTTGCAGGAGGGGATGCAGGCTGAATCTGTTATAATCTCAAGCGTGATGAACCGCGGCATTGTCAATAATAACGGCATGGAGCGTCTGGTTCCGGTTTTTGAGGATCAGGACAACCGCTATGCATTATCGTGGGAACGCCGTTTCAAAAGCACAGCTGCGGGTGGAATTTCCTGTTCAATAGATGTGTATGATATTTTTAACGGTTGTGAATTTGATGCATCAGATATCCGCAGATTTGCGGTCGATTTTATTGATGAAAATGCACTTTTTGCGGTGGACAGTGCGGTCAGCAGTTATCAGGCGTCCACAGATGGAGAAAAAGATGTACTGCTGCTCTATATTGAAGATGGAGTAAAAAATGCCTGCGGCCGCTTTGTGCCGTCGGAAAAAAAATTGTATCTTGATGTATTCAGCAATGAATTTTTTGAACCGCGCATGATAGCGGAGCTTTTGATCCGTCTGCTGCATGGCGGCAGTTACCGTATGCAGGTGGCAATCAGACAGTAAACAGGAGGAAATATGCGTAAAATAAAAGAATTTTTTACAGAAAGCGGCAAAATAGTTTTTGTCAGTTCCAGACAGTTTTTTAAAAGTGATCACACATTGCAGGCGACTGCATTGACATATTATACATTGTTTGCGGTGGTTCCGATTCTGGCACTGCTGTTCGGTATTGCCAAGGGGTTCAATCTGGATAACAAATTGAAATCTCTGATAGCGGAGCGTTTTGCAGAACAGCAGAGTGTGGTCGAGTGGATGTACAAGTTTGCGGATACTACATTGCGCAATGCGGACGGCGGCATCATTGCCGGTATCGGTATTCTGGTGTTGTTCTGGACGGTTCTGCGACTGGCGACCTATGTTGAAAATTCATTTAATCAGATATGGGCAGTGCGCAGAGGGCGTACATTTTTCCGTAAAATAAGTGATTATCTGTCAGTTATTATTATTGCTCCGATTCTGCTGGTGGTGATGTCGAGTTCGACGATTTTTGCCCGCAAAATCCTGACCGACCTGACACACAGTGCGCCGGTAACATTTCTGCAGGGGAGCATTGAATGCGGAATCAGTCTTTTGCCGTTTGTCATGGCGTGGCTTTTGTTTGTGTTTATCTATGTTTTCATCCCGAATACCAAAGTCAAGCTGAAATCTGCGGTGTTTGCAGCAGTATTTGCGGCGATACTCTATCAGCTGGCGCAGATGGCGTACATCAATATCCAGTTGAAACTTTCAAGTTACAACTCGATTTACGGAAGTTTTTCGGCATTGCCGTTGTTTCTGATCTGGATGCAGTGGTCATGGATCATTGCGCTGTACGGAGCTGAAATTGCCTTTGTGCATCAGAATTTTCATACCGGGCAATTCGGCAGAAAACAACTTGAATTGTCGAAAAATATCCGCCGCAAATTTATCATTGCCATTTGCAAAATGGTTGTTGATCACTTTGAGAAAGAGCATGATTATTATGATGAGGCAGAAATTGCAGAACGCATAAATCTGCCGTTGGTGATGGTGCGCAATATGCTGGCTGAAGCGGTTGATTGCGGATTGCTGCAGCGTGTTGATATTGAGCAGCGTGCGGAATTTGTTTTTTCGCCGGGCTTGCCGACTGACAAATTTACCATCATCAAAGCGTGGCAGATACTTGATCGTGCCGGATTGGATGAAATGCAGAATGTGCAGATCGATGATTATGTGGTGGTTGATGAAAAATTCAAAGCATTTGCAAATATGTTGGAAAAATCTGAAGATAACAAGCTTTTGAGGGATATCTGAAATGTCTGAATGTTTTAAAGTTTTGAAAAAATGTCCCCATTGCGCGGCGAGACGCGGTGAGCTGACAACAGCTCACGGCAAAATACAGACGCCGATTTTCATGCCGGTCGGAACCCGGGCAACGGTCAAGGCACTTGATCCGTCCGAGCTGGAGGAGTTGAATGCGCAGATAATTCTCGGCAATACTTATCATCTTTTTCTGAAGCCGGGAATGGAAATCATGACTCTGGCTGGCGGTCTGCATAAATTTATGAATTGGAAACGCCCGATATTGACCGACAGCGGCGGTTTTCAGGTTTTCAGTCTGTCAAATTTGCGTAAAATTGAACCTGACGGCGTGCGCTTTGCATCTCACATTGACGGCAGCAGATTTTTTCTCGGACCGCGTGAATCAATGGCTATCCAGCGGACATTGCATTCAGATATTGTGATGGCATTTGATGAATGTACTCCGTATCCTGCGACTTATGAGCAGGCGCGTAAATCATTGGAAATGACAACACGCTGGGAGCGGATGTCCCGCGAACAGCCTCTGCATGAAGATCAGCTGCGTTTTGGGATCGTGCAGGGCTCGATGTATGAAGATTTGCGGGTGCGTTCGATCCGTGAATTAAAAGAGATCGGTTTTGACGGTTATGCTGTCGGCGGATTGTCAGTCGGAGAGTCCGAGGAAGATATGTTCAAGTGTCTTGATTGGCTGACTCCTGAATTGCCGGAAGATGCGCCGCATTATCTGATGGGAGTAGGGACTCCGAAACAGATTGTTGAAGGTGTGGCGCGCGGAATTGATATGTTTGATTGTGTGATGCCGACGCGATTGGGCAGACATGGTACTGCATTTATCGGTTATGGAGAAACGATTCCGATCAAAGCGGGGCGTTTTGCCAGAGATTTCAGTCCGGTCGATCCTGAATGTAATTGTTACTGCTGCCGCAATTTTACCCGTGCATATATCCGGCATTTGTTTAATGTCGGAGAAATCCTGGGCGAAAAACTGCTGTCTTTGCATAATATCCATTACTTCCTCAATCTGGCGCAGAAGATACGCGATGCGATTGAAAACGATACATTCATGGAGTTGCGTCAAAAGTTCATGCGGGTGGGTGAATGAATATTTTTATCAGCCAGTTGTGGGAAAATCCGCGATTTTTTCTGTCGTGGATATTGTTTGTTGTTTTCTCGGTCTGTCTGCATGAATTCATGCACAGCTTTGTCGCGTTGAAAGAGGGGGATGATACTGCGGCGCGCTTGGGGCATCTGACGCTCAATCCATTCCGTCAAATGGGATTTTTCAGTTTGATAATGCTGCTTTTGATTGGAATCTGCTGGGGGCGGGTGCCGGTTGATCCGCGTAATTTCCGGCGCAAATATTCACATTTGATCGTATCGCTGGCAGGGCCGTTCACCAATTTAGGGTTATTTATTGTTTTCACATTGATTTCGGGATTGGCATTGCGGTTGGGGTACGGCAGTGAAGACCGCGAAAGGTTTTCATTTTTTGTAACGATGTTTCTCAACGGAGCGGTGATGAATATGGTTCTTTTCATATTCAATATGCTGCCTGTGCCGGGATTTGACGGATATTCTCTGGTGGAAAATTTTGTGCCACCGCGTTTTAAGAATACTGAATTTTTTAAAGGTGCATCAATTATAGTGCTGATGGCGGCATTTTTTTTCAGCGGACACTTGTTTGCATTGAGTGAAATTGCAGTTTTCGGGTGCATCAGATTTATGATGTGGTTGTAAAATGGATGATGAGAAAAAAATCGTATGGAGCGTCAGCGATGTAAATCAGGCGGCAAAGGAGCTGCTTGAGAATTCACTCATGCCTTTTTATCTGAAAGGTGAGGTTACTTCGCTGCTGATTCACCGTTCCGGACATGTTTATTTGAGTTTGAAAGATGCTCACAGCCAGATAAAAGCCACTTATTTCGGCGGTGCCGCCGAGTGCCGCAAAATGGATTTGAAAAACGGCGATGAAATCGAATGTTTCGGCAAGTTGAGTGTATATACTGTCCGTGGCGAATATCAGTTTTCCATCCGTCGCGTCAGCAAGGCGGGCAGCGGAACTTTGCAGCAGCAGTTTGAAGCATTGAAAATGAAACTTGCGGCGGAGGGACTTTTTGATCCGCAGCGCAAAAAAGCGATCCCTGTTCTTCCCCTGACGGTCGGAGTTATCAGTTCACCGAGCGGAGCGGCGGTGCAGGACTTTCTGAAAATCATTGACCGCCGCGCACCGCAAATGCATATCCGTTTGTATCCGGCAGTAATGCAGGGCGAGGGGACCGCGCTTTCGGTCATCAGAGGTATTGAATTTTTCAACCGCACCGAACTGGCGGATGTGCTGGTGATAACGCGCGGCGGCGGCAGTATGGAGGATTTGTGGCAGTTCAATGATGAAAATATGGCGCGAGCCATTGCCGCGAGCAGGATTCCGGTGATTTCTGCGATCGGGCATGAAATCGACTTTACGATTGCTGATTTTGCGGCGGACATGCGTATGGCTACACCGAGTGCGGCGGCGGAGATTTTGAGCAGTAATTTTATAAATTGTGCCGATTTTACGGATAATATCAAACGCCGTCTGGGAGATCGTATCGAGCTCTCTTTTCAGCGGCTGACCAACCGTCTGGAACGCATGGAGCGGAGTTTTGTTTTCCGCGAAACCGAACATTTGCTTGATGTTAAAATACAGCGCGTCGATGAAATGGAAAATATTTTCAATGCGGCTCTCGACCGCAGTCAAACCGATTTGTCCCACCGCCTCGCCATGCTGGAAAACCGTCTGCACAGCGTCGATCCGGCTCTGCCGCTTCAGCGCGGATATGCCATGGTTTTTGACCACGACAGAAATCTCGTGCGTACAGCGCAGCAGGCAAAAGAAGCCGGCAGTCTGACGCTCCGGTTCAATGACGGCAAACTCTCTGTCGATGTCGCAGAGTAATCAGGTGCAGTTATGAATCTCATTTGCCTTGTATATCGGCATAAAAAAACTGCTGCAAGCATAGGCTGCAGCAGTTGAGATTTTTGCGATTTGTGTCAGATCAGAATCCGGGTTTTCCGTAGTTTTCGCCATTGACATACATATATCTTACGAATCTGGCTTCAGTGTTATTTGTTGCTGTAATATCGAGTTCAGACACATTGCCTGCCACACGCAGATAGATACCTTTATCTTTGAAGTGTGCATCATAATCGACATTCGCTTTCAGTGTACCCCAATGGATACCCCACTGTGAACCAGCGACATAATTATTATTATGGAAAATCGGAATATATTCAGAGGGATATTTTACCTGACCCATTTTGTGAAAAATTGTCCATCCAGTCATTGAATTATTCAGATAAAATCCGTTGTTTCTGTTCGGCAAATAGAAGGACCCGACAACATTACTGGCAGTATATTGGACGGTTGAAGAACTGTATTCTGGATGAGATGGGCAAATCATAACCGGAGCGGGTTTATTTGTAGTCAAATTGAGATAGGGAGCCATTTTCGCACCGAAATGGTCACCAGCCCAGACATCAGCAGTATCACCATCAAAATAGGGCAGATAATCTTCATAATCAGTTGCATAGGCGGCAATCGCAGTACCGATTTGCTTTTGATTGCTGATGCATTTGGTTGTTCTGGCGCGGGCGCGGGCAGAATTCAAGGCAGGGAGCAGCATACCGGCGAGAATCGCAATAATTGCAATTACAACCAGCAGCTCGATCAGAGTGAAACTTCCGATAGTATAGATTCTTTCATGTTTTTTTGAGGTTGTTTTCATATTTTTATCCTTTCTGTTAAGGTTTGGTTTTATTTACACGGCATAGCCGTAATGAGAGTGGCAGGGACATGGCGGGCGATGTGAGAACTTTGGGAGTATTGAGAATTTTGGGAGTTTGCCCGTGACTGCACTGCAGTCAAGCTGACAGATGCGCTGACGCGTGAAATGAGTGTAGTACATGAGTCCGGTCGGAGCATCAGCTCCGCAGATTTTTGTTTGACTGCAGTGCAGTCAGCTGTACTTTTTCTCAAACTTCCCACTATTCTCAATCCTCTCAAACTTCTCATTTTATGCGGCACGCTCCTGTCCTCGCGGCGCTGACCGCGCTTTACTTATTCCAAGAGAGCCGAAAGTTTTTTCCTTTATCTTGTTTTCTTTTTTTGAAAAAGAAAACAAGTAAAACAGCTTTCTTTGTTTTACTTTCTTTCACTGCGAAAGAAAGTAAACAACTTCCGATAATCTATATTATTGGCAGTTGGCGGGGAATTATCCGTCTATATTATAATACATAAAACGCAAAATGTCAAGAGCCAACACGATAAATTTGACAATTATTTGAAAATTATTGTTCCGAAATTGTCGCTGTTGTCCCACACTCCGACCAGTGCCAGCGGAGAATATGTACTGTATTCAACTGCCTTTCCCTGTGTGCGCTGTTCACGGGCAACATTGAAACGGAGTTCGGTAAAATTACTGCCGAGAGATTTGAACGGTACAGCAACTTGAGTGATCCAGCGGTCTGACAGGCGGTCAACTTTTACTCTGCATCCGTCAAGCTGCTGCCATTTTGATTTACCTTTGCCGTAAAAACGGGACGCCCATATACCGCGGTCATTGACGACAATCTGATGCACAATATCAGATTTGTTCATCGGAGCAATGAAAAATTCAGCAGTATTATCCATCCAGATATTTGTATCGCCGTTGACGCGTTTGGGATCGGTGGCAGTTTTATTCATTTGCGACTGCATGAATTCTGTACGGATAAAGAGGGTATCTTTATTGGCCATGAGCTGAAATGACCCCGGTTCTCTCAATTTTTTGCTGAAACGGTTGGCAGGGCGCATCTGATAAACTTGAGCTTTGCGCCATTCAGCAGGTGCAGGAAAATTTTTTGCTGAAGTTACCGCGGCATTGATACGGATTGAGGCGCGGAACTCTTCTTTGCCGATGACTTCACGGCGGGTGTTCACCATTGCGTCATAGATATACTGTTTCAGCAATTTTGCATACTTTTCATGCTTGGTGCCGGCAGTTTTCTGCATAATTGCATCAACCATTTTGCCGAGGTTTTCGAGTTCTTCGGCGGTGTAAGTGATTTCCCAGAGTTTGCGCTGCATGGCAAGATCGCGTGAACCCCACGGACTGCATCCGGTTATTTTCTTGTCTGCCGGAACCGTTTTGCGCCAGAAGTCGATGAAAAGGAACTCCAGACGGTCATAAAACTTTTTCGCATCATCTGCCGCAGGTCCGTACAGCAGAGTGCAGAATTCAGTTACAAGTTCTTCTATATCCAAATCAGGATTCATGGTCAGACGGTGAAAAACATAACTGTCAAGCGCAATGCGGGTGCAGTTGCCATTGCCGAGTTCCATGAAAAATCCATCAACCATCCCTTTGGTCGCAGTAAAATACTGTTTCATCAAACGCGGATAAGTTTCAACGATGTCCGGCATACTCTGATTGAAGCCGATCAGATGATACAGCCACAAGCCGACAGGATTTCCGGTAAAATCCGCCCACGCTTTCATCTTGTTGATATCTCCCTGCAAACTTGCCGGAGAAAGACAGCTTTTTGCGCCGGCGAAACAGAGTTTGACCTGAATGTTTGGCGGCAATTTGATCTTCGGAATCTCTGTTTTTGGCGGATAAACGAGAGTGGTGATTTTTTTCCCGGGATATTTTTTGTGGATATATTCAGCCACATCGGCAATCACGCGCCACATGATTTCAGAATCGTCTTTGCACGGATGTTTTTTGCGGAAATCCTGACAGCGCGCACAATAGCATATTCCGTCGCTGATACCGTCATAATCATACGGCAATCATAAATTCATACGGCGAAACAAACGGGTACGGCCAACTGTTGCCGCCGCCGCGCATATTTTTGAACCCTGCCTGCTTCGGAGTTTTGCCGCTGAAATATGCATCCGCGGCGCGCATCCACAGTGCTTTGACATCAGGATGGGTCCAACATGAATATTTCGGGGTGCGGACGCCGTCTTTGCCGAGTCTGGAACGGGTCGGGTCAGAGAGCCATTCGGCATCTTTCCACAACTGAAATGCGGATTCAGAATGGCATCCGATCACGAGATTGCGGGTCGACCCGCCGAGGCGGATAATGTCAAGCATTGCTCCGTTATTTGAAACGGCATAGTCGCTTGAATCGGGGTGCTTTGACATAAATGAATAATCCATGCCGGTTGAATGGCGTTCCTGGTAATAAGGTTTGTAACGGATATTCATCTCCTGCAATGTCAGATTTTTGTTTTCAGGGACATGAGCATAGCCGGGGACAGGAAAGCGGACGCCGAGTTTGTCCAGCAGATGATAAACACCGTGCAGAGTGCCTTTTTCATGACCGTCATAAAAATAATAAAATATATCTACCGGACGGGATGTGTCTTTGCCGTAAATTTCAATATCATTGCCGACAGTACGGATGATGCTTTCATCAAAACGCAAGTCATCAGCTTTGCCGAAACCGAGCTTGAAGTTGTTTTTGTAAGCAGAAGTTGTGCCGACAGTAAATTTCGCCCCAGTCATTTTTTCGAGAAAATGAGCCAGCTCTCCGGCAGCAAACTTAACAAGCGGTTTGGCGTTGGCAGGAATGATGATGCCTGCTGCGGCCTTGCCGTTTTCGGCAATTTTCCACTCCGCACCATTGAGCAGAATTGCAAAAATTGCAATTGCAAGTGTTAAGATTTTTTTCATTTTTCAAGTTCCTTCAATTCTTTTTCAATTTTTGCAATGTTGATTTTTGCCTGTTTGCCGTATTTTAAAGCCTGTTTATAATTTTCTATTGCAAGTTCTTTCTGCTCAAGTTTTTTGTAAGACAGCCCGAGCCAGTTGTGAAGACTTGAACGATGTGAAACGGCTTTGCAATGTTTCAAACCTTCCTCTGCTATTGAGATTATTGATTCATAATCTTTGTACCAGTGACTGTAGATGTTTGCGGCATAATTGCAGAGCGCATAATAAACAACACCTGATTTATCCGCATTTTTGAGAGAGAGCGCAAGCTTCACTTTTTCAAGTGCATATCCATGCTGTTTCGGATGCCAGATATACATGAATGCGATACGGTAGAGAAAATACTGCCGTTGGGAATCATTGTAAAAATCTTTGGCGAGTTCTGCTTCATAAATATCGCGGGCGCGGTCAAAAAGTTTTACACTCCGCAAATAATTGCACCAGCTGTGAATAATGTTTTCTTTGTCAGAAGTTTTCACTGCGGCTTGATACGCTTCAGAATATTTCTGATTTACAAGTTCGGTGTTTTTAATTTTCTCTGCAGCTTTTGCCTCTTTTAGCAAGCTGTTAAAGTCAGCTCCGGATATGGAAAAAATAATTCCGCAAACCAACATGCAAATTACTTTTTTCATTTTACTTTCATTCCTTTTTTATATTTTTTTGAGTTCAAATGATTTAATTTTTCCACTGTATTTATGTCCTGCGTATTCAAAATCGTATTCCGCATCATCGGCAGTGAGGTTTTCAAGCCATATTGCACCGGTATCGTCGAGGTGGAATTTAATGTTTTCAGAAATAGCCGGAAATGCCGGATACTCCGCCCCGAATTGCCAGTCTGCGGTCAATGCTGTATTGCTGCGGCAGAACTTCTCCGCATTTGCCGCCGAAAATGACGAATCATCAAAATACAATGAGTATTCAAAAGTATCAAGCACTTCAAACCATGCCGGAGCATCCGTATTGCATATATTGTTGAATGCAAGCGCAAAAATGTGATTGTTATGAGCTGCAAAAGGCAGAGTTTTGCGCCATTGCATAGACGTAATGCCGCCGAATTCCACAACCGGCGCATCCGGACAACTCAAAACAGCGGTGAAATCGCCGTTGTCAAGTGCCGCATAATCCGCACAGAAAAACATATCCTGCATTGCACCCGGAAGTAATCTCTTGGGTGAGGCAATTCCGGAATTCTGATTGAAAAAGAATCTTCCGCCTTTGCCGCTGAATGGCAGCGCAGTATAATAAAACTCTTTTTTCTTTGATTCCGGTTTGTCAAATCTGACATTTATATCAATGCGCGCAACATTTTTCCAAATCTTCAAAACCCTTGTAAATGATGCGCTTGCAACATTACCGTACTGTTTTATTTCCGTGTAGAAAATATTATCAGCAGACAAGAATGCGTGATTTATAACACATTTTTTCAATTCGCGGTCAGAGGCGGGCAAAAGGTTGCAATGCTCGTTGTTCATCGGATAATTTTTTATCTCTTCCGCTGTGATTTCCGCAAAAGAAAATTCCCGGCAATCGGCAGCTTTTCTGCCGTCATACATGATGTCGGCAACTGCTCCGTCAGCTTTAAATGAAAGTGTCAATTTGCCGTTTTCGATTTTTTCAGGAACCGGAAGTTCCTGCTTTTGATACGCGACATTGTATTGATCGCTGAAAACAGGCTTGAGCTGCAAGGCAGAAACCGGCGGAACATTTTCCGCATAAATAACATAACGGTTTTCGCCGACTTTGCAGAATGGAACATCTTTGCCGTTATCCAGCAGTTTTTCAAGTTCAGGAGCGTAACATCCGAGATAAAATTCAGTATCACCGGAAACTGTGTACGGAGAATTATTTTGGACCGCAATGACTTGCTGCGATGAAGCAATAAAATTGCCGTGAGCTTTGCGCATAAGTTCGCCCGCACGATAAAATGCATCTTCTCCGTAATACTTTTTGTAACGCCAGCTTTCACGCATCCGGTCAAAAATTTCTCCGCGCAAGCCGCCTCTGTCATCATTGCAGAGGTCGTGCCAGCCCCAGTTGTTCATGCCGAATGTATGGTCGCCGGTCAGCATCATA
The DNA here is from genome assembly GCA_045538635.1 of Victivallaceae bacterium. Classification (GTDB taxonomy): domain Bacteria; phylum Verrucomicrobiota; class Lentisphaeria; order Victivallales; family Victivallaceae; genus RGIG5270. Next base: position 41,446 of record JAZSRU010000128.1, on the reverse strand, counting down.
CTTTCAAGCAGTTCAGGGGAGTTGAAGCCGAGCAATGCAGAGGATTTTGCTTCGCGTTGTGCTTTGCGGTACTTTTTGAGAGTTGAGGGAACTGCATTCATGCGGATCATCCACGGATCAGTCAGAAGCCCGCTGATTTCAGGAATATCTGCTCCGTATTTTTCCTCCATTATATGCATGAATACTGACGGTGTAACAAATTCTATCTGCGGCAGTTTGCCGGAAGCATTGATTTTGCGGACAAGTTCTGCCATATACGGCGAAGGACCGCGGTTGTCGCCGCCGTATTGCAGCATGATTTCAGAGTACGGATAATTTTCACGCTCCAGCCGCTGACACAGAATTTCAAACATTTCTTCGTACTTCAGCGGATTATCACGGTCTTCGCCATCGAGATAAAAATTTATGCCCATATCTTTGATTCCAAGCAATTCAGGAAATGCGCGGTAGCCGAAATAATTTGCCGCCAGACCGTAAACTGCATAGGGATATTTTGAATTGCATGATTCTTCCTGCCGGTCAATGCCGAGATTCCATGCCAGAACTTTGCCGCCGTTGCGGTTTTTCAGATAAAAAAGATGCGGCAGATCGGCCCACGGCAATTCCGCCTGACAAGCTCCGACACCGAGGATGAGATAACGGATGCCGTATTCATTGAGTATTTTCGGCAGCGCGCCGGTGAAGCCGCCGATATCGTCGAGAGTTGCACATTCAACCGGAAAGTTGTATTTTCTGCCGAGCATGGCGGGACGCGATAGATTGGCGGTCAGTTCTGCGAAACTCAATGTTTCTGTCAGCGACTGCATATCAAAACCTTGCAGCTCAAACCGTTTTTCCTGCAGCAGACGGATAATTTGCTGCTGTTGAATTTCATTGCGGTCATTGAGATATTTGCGGAGCAGACTGCCGCTTTCGATGGTCCATCGGAAATCTTTATCGCGTTCCGCAATGGCGACGGCATTATCCAGATGCCGTTCCTGCTGCTGCCAGACTTCCTGCGGCAAATCAGTGAACCCGATATCAAAATGGGTATGATGTATCAGATATATTTTTTTAAGATGCATATTTCATCACTTTCATAGATATTGACATTTGCTATAAAATAGCATGTATATCAATATATATCAAGTGCAAAAAATATTTTCCTCAAAAAAATGTTATACATTCAAAAAATGCCGGTTACAGCGGTTTGACAGTCGAAATCATGCCGTTTGAAAAATATTGCAAAACATCGGAATCATCACCATTCAATCTGGCGCAGAGCATGGCAACGGCCCGGCGCGCCATGTCAGACGAGTCAAAACAACAGACAATACCGCTGTGATCCAGCAAAGGAACTGTATCAACAGAAAATAAAACCGGCGTACATGCAGCCGGAAATTGCATTTTCTCCTGCATACAAAATCCGCCGGCAAAAACTATTGCAAATGGCTTGTCACCGGCAAAATTTTCAAGTTTTTCACTATAATTTATCCAGTGAAAATCAGAACATCCGCAGCCTTGTGCAATTCCATCTATACGGTCACGGACAGAACTGAAACGCTTAACGGTGTCATCATAGACAAAAATTTTGGAAACATTATACTTTTTCAATTCCTCTCCGATTTTTACCCCGCATTCAAAATTATTGAATACTACGCTGTCATGGCGTATTTTTCCGGAATATTTGTCCAATACTATCAAAGGAAAATTTACCGGACGGCACTGCATGAGTTCAGCCAGTTTATCATCATTGAGGATCGACCAGAAAATACAGCCGCTCATATCCGGATCGTTGATAATTTGTTTCACCAGGTGCAACTGTTTTTCCGCTGAATTGTCAGCAGCGAAAAACTGCATTGACATTCCGGCATTTTCCAGTTCACGGTAAATTGCCAGGAAAAATTTGGTATGAAATGTATGTTCATTGGCAACATCGAAAACAACACCGATTTTTTTTATTTTGCCGGATATGGAATTTTGCGGCAGTTCATTAACAAAAGTTCCCTGCGAACGGCGGCGCGAAAGCATCCCCAGACGGCGCAGTTCATTTAATGCTTTGGCGAGAGTTATGTGGCTGATACCGAGTTCTGCTGCCAGCTCACGATCAGTCGGCAAACGATCATTTTTTGCCCATTTACCGGAAATAATCAATTCGCGTGCTGTATTGATTATGCATTCATAAATCGGCAGGTCAGTTTCAGATAATGCTTTTTTCAGAGGTTCAATATTCAAAATCATCTTCTCCGATGTAAATTTTACAATTGCTTAAGTGAAATTTCAATACTGTTCCGGCGTGTCAATGATTCCGGATCATGGTAATCTTTTTCCATCGGGACATTATTGAAAAATGTTGTTAAGCCGTCATTGGAAAGAATATTTTCCGGATGTTCGACATCGCCTGCAACGGAGATCACTTTTGCGGGAGCATAAACTTTGCCGTCTGCATTGTGGAGTTGTACAAAAGCTATTCCGCGCGCCCCCATGCCGTAAATCGTCAGACGCACAGCCTCCGGTTCTCCATCAAATTCAACCGGAAAAACAGTTTCAAACAGTGCTTTTTCATCACACGGTTTGACACCGCTGCGGGTAATAACTTTCTGCCATTTGCCATTTGCATAAACTTCTGCGTCAAAGAAATTTACAACATAAATATCGTTCATGCATGAACGGATGCACAAAAATGTATCTTTTTTGATATTGCTGATGAATTTATCAACTCTTGATTCGAGAGAATTTTTAAATTTTGCCTGAAAATCAGGACGGATTCCGGCACGGAATTCCTGCCAGACATTATTTTTAGTTTCCAGCAATTTAAAAAAGCGGTTGCGCATAATTTCAAGTTTATCGGCGGAGTCATCTTTCATGCCGAAGTCAAAAATATCCCAGCAGGTTTCTTTGAATCCGTCACGGATGCAACGCTCCTCGGCTGCGAGGCATAAATCTTTGTAAACTTTTTTGCCGAGTTCAGATTTGACATATTTTTCCGCGCCTTTCAGCATTTGCTGCAATACTTTGTTGCGCATCATATCTGCCAGCGGCAGACCGTTGAACGCGCGGGAGAAAAATGCACTCTCGCTGACCTCTGAAAAATGGCGCAGATGCGGCGCACAAATCGCCATATTGATAATTTGAACAAACTCAGGTTCATCACAACCGAAAATATATTTGACCGTATTGCGCCATGCATCCTCATGTGCCATCCCCTTGAGGAGTTGTCCGCAATAAAAAATAACCGGAAATGAACGGTAAACAAAAGTATCGGTTTTCTCCCACATCGTTACCATAAATCCCCATGATTTTATTTCTTTGGCGTATTTAAGGCAGCTCACATTATTGAAGAATATAAGTTCTGCCGGAGCCATAACGGTATCAAGCCCGAGTGAATTATTGAGATCAATGCGTTTTTCCGCTTTCTGGTCAAAAAGATGATGCCAATAAAAACGCACATCCTCCTGGTACTGCCAATCGACCATGATGATATTTTTGGGAATGCGGCTGATGACGGTGGTATAAATTTCAAACATATCCGACCACATCATCATGCGTTTGCCTGATTTCTCCAAATGAGCATGGATGCGGATGATATGCTGCAAAAACATATTTTCCTCTGATGCGAGGTCTGGCATTGCTTTGCGGCAGCGTTCACAGAGGTTGAAATTGAAAAATTCATCAAGTCCGGCATGGAAATATTCTGATGGAAAAATAGCGGCGACTTCTTCCAGATACTTTTCAATAAACGGATAAAAATCAGGATTGGTGATGCAGAAAACATCCTGACCGCCGTTGTTGCCGAAACGGTCTTTCATGCCGTCCTGCACTTCGGAGAGATAATTGAGTTCTTTGTGCTTGAGGAAACGCTCCGCATGGCCGAGAGTTGCCACGCAGGGGATGAGTTCGATATTGTATTGTTCTGAATATTTGACAATATCGCGCATTTCATCAACGGAATAACTTTCATCATCTGAAGGATAGGGGTACCCTGCAGTCCGGATGCGGTCTTCCAGATAAAGCAGAATGGAATCATACCCGGCATCAGCAGCAAAACGGATGAAATCTTTGATAAAAGGGATACTTTCTTTTTGGCGCGCCAGATCAAGTTGAACACATTTGATATTGAAGTCGGTCATTTATGTTTTCCTTACATGAAATTGATTGTATTTATACAAAAAAAGACGGAAGAATCCGTCTTTTTGAGGTAAGATCAGGGATTTACCAGCGCGTGTTTTGCCGGGTTGTAAATGTGTTCGCTGTCGCTCCAGTGGTGTTCGGAAGTCGAAACGATGTATTCAACTCTGCCGTCATGGAAAAGAACATTGGCGCCGTCTTCATGATTGGTGTTGATATCTGCGGCAGTTGCATAATCTGCGCTGTCGGTTTCATCCAGACCGGGGGCGTATGAATATGAAACATTTTGAGCGGTGAGAGCAGCACCTTTGGCGGCTTTTACTTTATCTTTGGCAGAGGGGCAGAGAAAGATTTCGGATTCTTTGATCAAATCCTCTTTGCGCATAATATTGAATGCGCCGACAGGAGTGCTTTTGTAGCGGTCTGCATTGTCTGCGGGGAAAATTCCCTCCCAGTCCATTTCTCCGGTATAGATTTTGATAGCCTGACCGATCTGGCGCAAATTGCTCATGCAGCTGGCGCGGCGTGCGCTTTCGCGTGCACCTCCGATTGCGGGGAATGCGATTGCGGCGAGGATGGCGATGATAGCGATAACGATAAGCAGTTCGATCAGGGTAAAGCGTTTAGACATAATTGAAATCCTTTCAGTTTTGATTGACAGATAAAATTTATCATTGAATTTGTATTTTTCAAGTCTTAATATTTATTTTCTTTTATTTCAGTAAACTTCAATCGTACTGTTGACAAGTTTTAACTGCCGGCTGAGTTTTTCAAGCATCTGTTTTCTTGCAGGGAGCAGATTTCTGGCGGCAAAATACTGCGGAGAAAAAGCAGTGATGTCATTCAGCATTTCGCGCGCATGCATATTGTCGATGTTTTTGTCTTTGAAGTAATGCATCGACGAGTTGAAAAAGCGCATAGAATCAGCATTGACAGATAACTTGATGATTTGCGGTTCACCGAGTTTGACAATGGTTTTGTTTTTTTCTTTTTTCAGATCATTATTTGACAGATTGCGCAGATTGAAACCGTAAAAAACTGTTACTTCAGCGATGAGGAGTCCATTGGTGCTGCCGAAAACAGAACTTTTTTCCTCTTTTTCCAATACGACAGTTGAAGTTACCGGATAGACAACAAAATCTTTCAGGGGTTCACTTTGCAGTGTGTTTGTAACCATTTTCAGGCGGCTTTCGCGTTTATCGGACAGGGCCAGCATGAGACAGCAGAGGATAAGGAATGTTATCAGTGCTGAAATTGCAATATGCTGTTTTACTTTTTTTGTCCGTCTGCTCATAACTGCCTCTTCCGTTATTTTATTTGAAAACAGTTTGATATTTCACTGTATTGTTCAATTTTTTCTGTCGCCTTTTTTCATGACCAGATTCAGCATTTTTTCTGTTGCGAGGATTGCCGCCACCATCTGGTCGCTGTCAACTCCTGTTGTTGTCAGGTTGCTGATAGTGCCGCTGACGGGATAATCCCAGGTGATAGTGGTTTCCACCAAAGCATCAGTTTTGCCGCCGGGGGGGATGCGGACTTCATAATCCAGCAGTTTCGGCATATCGAGATTCAATTCTTTCAAACATCTGCGCAATGCCTTGACAAAAGCATCATAACCGCCGTCGCCTTCGGAACAATGATCGACTATGGTTCCGTCATAATTGATTTTGACGGTGGCAACAGGAACATTGTTGGCATTTGAAATAATATGATAATCAACGACTTTGATGCGGCTTTCCAGCGGAGTTTTGAGGGCGGCGGCAATCAGGAACGGCAGGTCTGATGCGCTGACGGTTTTCTTTTTATCGCCGAGACGGATAATTTCCTGCAAAACTTTTTCTTTGATTTCGGGGGCGAGATCGAGGGACATTTCCTCAAGATTTTTATCGAGAGAAGCTTTGCCGCTCAATTTGCCGAGAGCATAATTGCGTTTGCGTCCGAAGCGTTCCGGGAGCAGTTTGTTGGCGTAGAGATCACCTTTTTTGTCGCCGTCGGCATGAACTCCGCAAGTCTGGGTGAAAACATCTGCGCCGACAACCGGATTATTCCATGCGCAGCGTTTGCCGGAGATATTCTGAATCATGGTCGAGGCGTGGAAAAGTTCATCTTCGTTGATAGAAGTTATACAATCGGTCATATCTTTGATGACAACAGCGAGCTGAGCAAGTGACTGGTTGCCGGTGCGTTCGCCGAGTCCGTTGACTGTGGTGTGAATGCCTTCAATGTCATTTTGAATGGCAACGAGTGAATTGGCTGTAACCAGCCCGTAGTCATTATGTCCGTGAAAATCCATTTTAATTTCCGGATAACGGCTTTTGATCCATGAAAAGTATTCAACCAATTCATCGGGGCGGGCGATGCCGAGAGTGTCGGGCAGCATGACGCGTTCAACCGGCAGATTTTTCAGCATTTCCATAAAATTTTCCACATAATTTCTGGAGTATTTCATGCCGCCGGTCCAGTCTTCGAGATAGACATTGACTTTCAATCCTTTGCTGACGGCGAGTTTGATATTTTCGCTGACTTCGGCAAAGTGTTGTTCCGGAGTTTTTTTGAGTTGGATTTCGCAATGGCGCAGAGAGCCTTTTGCGAGGAGGTTTATGACTTTGCCGCCGACATTTACGATCCAGTCGATTGATTTGCCGCCGTCAACGAAGCCGAGGATCTCCATTTTTTCAAGTGCGCCGATCCTGCCTGCCCATTCAATGATATGACGCACGCTGTCGCTTTCACCGTCGGAAACGCGGGCGGAACCGATTTCCAGACGGTCAACTTTCAAATTGGAATAAAGCATTTTGGCGATGGCAAGTTTTTCGGCGGGGGCAAAAGCAACGCCGGGGGTCTGTTCACCGTCGCGCAGGGTGGTATCGAGAATTTCTACATATTTTTTGTTATTCATAATTATCATCAACTTTCATTTTAATTAAACAGGTTTATAGGAAAAAAGGTGTATTTTTGGAGATAAAAAAGTGTGTCCCCGACTCCGCACTCCCCAAAGATCAGCGGATCGGGCCTGTAATGTTGATGATTGTCCATATGTGTTTCATGCTGATGAATATACATCGAAGTTGCAAAAATACAAGCTATTTATTGTTAAAACACTTGAAAAAAAGGATAATTATACTATATTACACCTGAATATGGTACTAATCACCCCGAAAATATGAGGTATTTGATGAAAAAGAGTCTGAAAAAAATGAAGGGAAACGAAATCGCGGTCCGCTGTCTTGAAAAACTCGGCGTCGATATCGTTTTTGCCTACCCCGGCGGTCCCGCCATCGCGATGCACCAAGCTCTCAGCAAGTCCTCTGTCCGAGTTATTCTGCCCCGTCATGAACAGGGCGGGGCCTTCGCTGCGTGCGGTTACGCCCGCGCCACCGGCAAAGTCGGTGTCGCTATGGCAACCAGCGGTCCCGGAGCAACAAATTTGGTCAGCGGTATTGCCGACGCTTATATGGATTCGATTCCGACAGTATTCATCACCAGTCAGGTGTCAAGTGATATGATCGGAAAAAATGTTTTCCAGGAAACTGATATTATCGGTATGACCAGACCGGTGGTCAAACACAGTTATCTGGTGCTTGATCCGAAAGATTTGCCGCGTATTTTCAAAGAGGCTTTCTATCTGGCAAAAAGCGGCAGACCCGGTCCGGTTGTTATTGATATTCCCAAAAATATCCAGATGACTGAATGTGAATTTGATTTTGATGCAGAGATGGATCTGATTGCATATTCAGTTCCTGAAGCCCCGTCTGATGATGATATTGCTGCAATCAAAGCTATGATAAAAGATTCCAAACGGCCCTGCATTTATGCTGGCGGCGGTATCGTTTCAGCTGACGCGGCAGAGGAACTTTTCAAATTTGCGAAATCTTATAATATCCCAGTTACCACAACTCTGATGGGTATCGGTGTTTTTCCGGAAGATGATGATTTGAGTCTGCGCTGGCTCGGTATGCATGGTACTGTTTATGCAAACTATGCCGCCAATGAGTGCGATCTTCTGATTGCTCTCGGCGCGCGTTTTGATGACCGCGTAACCGGAACCCCGCAGAATTTTGCCCGTTCTGCCAAAATCATCCATATTGATATCGATGATACAGAAATCAACAAAAACAAGACTGCCGATCTCGGAATTATCGCAGATGTCAAACAGACACTCATCAAACTTAATGCCGAACCGTTTTACGGGGAATATAAAGCATGGTTTGAGCAGATCGCTGAATGGAAAAATAAATTTCCGCTCGCTTATAAACGCAAAGAGGGAACTCTTCAGCCGCAGTTTGTCGTTCAGCGTCTTTCCGCACTCACCAACGGTGAAGCAGTTATTGTTCCCGGTGTCGGACAGCATCAGATGTGGGCGGCACAGTATTATCAGTACAAGCGTCCCCGCCAGCTGTTGACTTCCGGCGGACTCGGGGCAATGGGTTTCGGCCTGCCCGCTGCAATGGGGGCCAAAGCTGCCCGTCCTGATCAGCTGGTTATCAATATTGACGGCGACGGCAGTTTTCAGATGAACATTCAGGAAATGGGAACTTTGAAAGTCGAGCGTCTGGATGTCAAAATGGTCATTCTTAACAATCAGCATCTCGGTATGGTTGCTCAATGGGAGGATCGTCTGTACAACTCCAACCGCGGAAATACCGTTCTCGGAAGATGTTACGGCTCATGCGGTACAGAGGGGCATGATTGTGGAACTTGCAATCGCGGCACACAGTGTATCGGCGAGGCCCCGTATCCGAATTTTGTTATGATTGCCAAAGGTTATGAAATTCCTGCCCGCGAAGTTTTCACTCCGGAGGAACTTGATGACGCGATCATGGAAATGCTCAATACTCCCGGACCGTTTCTGTTGGATGTTCATACCGGTTATGCAGAACACGTTCTGCCATTTATTCCGGCAGGAAAAGACTATAAATCTGTCATTATTGAGTAAAAATCAAAGAAAATATCAAAAAAAATCCTTTTTGATAGAGAAATTTTCAAAAAATGTGCTATCTTATAGGATTGACATGAAATATATTGGGTAAAATATATTTTAAAGAAGGGATTTAATCATGGGTAACCTTAAAAAGAAAAGACGCAAAAAGATTGCAAAGCATAAACGCAAAAAGCAATTGAAAGCAATGCGCCACAAGAACAAGTAAGCCTTGCGGCACACTTGAATGTAAAAAATACGGATGCTGTAAACAGTGTCCGTATTTTTTTTATTGTGTTTATAATCAAGAGATTATGTTGTTTGGGGGCAAAATGGAGGCTTGAGTGCGTTGTACCGCTGTTGGAAGTATTTATGCCTGACGGCATTTGACACCGATTGATGTCAGTTTGTCAAGCAGATTTTCATAACCCCGGTAAATAACTTCGATATTGTTGATAGTGCTTTCGCCTCTGGCACAGCTGGCGGCAATAATCATTGCCATACCTGCGCGGATATCAGGACTTGGCAGAGTCATGCCATGAAGTTCTGAAACGCCGGAAATGACCACGCGATGCGGATCGCAGACAATGGCATTGGCTCCCATGGCTATCAGACGGTCAACAAAATATATTCTTGATTCAAACATTTTTTCAAAGAAAAGAACAGTCCCCTGACATTGGGTCGCTGCGACGATTGTGCAGCTCATCATGTCGGACGGATATTGCGGCCATGTCCCATCGGAAATGCATGGGATTTGACCGTCAAAATCTTTTTTGATTACCGGAGTCTGACCACCGGGAAAAATCAATGTGTCGTGAGTCAGAGTCATTTTGAATCCGAGCCGTTCAAAAACACGGCGTGTCATCCAATAATGGCGGGGAGAGATGCCTTCGATTCTGATATCTCCACCGTTGGCGGCGGCGAGGGCAAGGAAACTGCCGCATTCAATATGATCTCCTGAAACTGTGTATTCACAGCCGTGAAGGGCAGATACCCCGTCAATGGTTATGACGTTGCCGCCATGTCCGGAAATTTTTCCGCCCATGGCATTGAGAAAGTCTGCAAGATCAGCAACATGCGGTTCACAGGCGGCATTGTAGAGAATAGTTCTGCCTTCGGCGCAGACTGCCGCCATCAGGATTTGTTCGGTTGCGGTAACGCTGGCTTCGTCAAGAAAGAGTTCGCGCCCGTGCAGACCGTTTGGAGCTTCAAAAATGTATGCTTCATCGACAATGAGTTTGCTGCCGAGAGTTTTCAATCCGTAAATATGTCCATCCAGACGGCGTCTGCCGATGACATCGCCGCCGGGCGGATAAACGGTTGCTTTGCCGAATCGGGCGAGCAGCGGAGCAGCATAGAGGATCGAAGTGCGGTTTTTAGAGCAGAGTTCGCGTGGAATGACATGCATATCGGCTTTTGAGGCATTGAGCTGAAGCGTGTTGCCGGAGAATTCAAATTCACCGCCGAGCGCGGCAAAAATTTCCAGCATGGAGCGCACATCAAGGATATCGGGAACATTTTTCAAAATTATTTCATTTTCGCACAGCATGGCTGCGGCGATCATGGGGAGGATGGCATTTTTGTTGCCGCTCAATTTTATTGTTCCGGAAACCGGGGATTTGCCTTCGATTTTGATTGCGCTCATAAAGTTCTCCTTTTAAGTTTTATTGTAGTATATCACAGCTTTTCTTTTTTGCAATATTATATTAAAAATAAAATGATAAAAAATTGCAACTTGCATCATGGTGTGCTATATTGTCAAAAATATTAAATGAAAAGGATGATTTTTATGCAGATAATTGCAGGAAAAGCGCGTGGTATTGAACTTGAAACTGCGCCGACTCTGGATGTGCGGCCGACATTGGCGCGCGCACGCAAGGCACTTTTTGACAGCATGGGGGATTGGAGCGGCGGAGTTATTCTTGATTTGTGCGCAGGGAGCGGTGCATTGGGACTTGAAAGTGCCAGCCGCGGAGCAGCGGAGATTCTCATGGTGGAGAATAATCCGCGTCATGTCGGTATCATTGAACGGAATATCAACAAAATACGCCGCTGTTCTGTTGATGCGGATATGAAAGTTATTCAGGCGAGTATTCTGGATACGGAGAAGATTTTTTCGCAGATATCGGATGTTGATGTGATTTTTGCTGATCCGCCGTATGAAAATTCGGCTGAATATTTTGAAGCATTGCTTGATGATGATATTTTCCTTGAAAATGCCGCTCACTCCATCATTATCTGGGAGATACCGGATTTGCCCGGCAGTACGGGGCGGTTTATGAAAAAGGAATATTTTGATGAATTTGCGATCCGCAAATACGGACCTACAATGTTCCTGATAGCGCGTCTATTGAACGATGAAGAGGAGGATTTTTAATGCTTTCCAAAACTTTTTCTGCCGCAGTTATCGGCGTTGATGCATTTAAAATAGATGTTGAAGTCAACGTTCAAAAGGGCGGAGATTACGAAAATACCAGCATTGTCGGCTTGCCCGATATGGCGGTCAAAGAATCAAAGGATCGTATCCGGTCTGCCATTTTGAGTTCAAATCTGATGCGTATTGAGGGGAATGCGGTTGTCAATCTCGCTCCGGCGGATATCAAAAAAGAGGGGGCATCATTTGATTTGGCAATAGCCTGTGCATTGCTTGGAGCTTCGGGACAGATCAAACTGGAGCGTTTGCGCCGGACAGCGATTCTCGGTGAACTTGCGCTTGACGGTTCAATCCGTCCGGTCAAAGGGGCATTGCCGGTTGCCGCGGCACTTGCTGTTGATGAAAATATTGATAATCTGATTGTGCCTGACGCCAATAAGAATGAGGCGGCAGCAGGCGCAAGGGCAGGGAATTTGACCGTTTTTCCTATGAATCATCTGCTGGAAGCGGTTGCATTCTGCAATCATGGCGGCGGTGAACCTTATTTCTATCATCATTCCAATGAATCGTTTGCAGAAAATGAAGAACTTGATTTCGCCGATATAAAAGGGCAGATACTCGCCAAACGCGCTATGGAAATCGCCGCGGCAGGCGGACATAATTCGCTGATGATCGGTCCGCCGGGAACCGGCAAAAGTATGACTGCGGCACGCATAAACTCAATTCTGCCGCCGATGACTTATGCTGAGGCGCTTGAATGCAGCCGTATTTACAGCGCAATGGGATTGCTCAATGGGCAGAATATTATGACCCGCCGTCCGTTCCGCGCGCCTCATCATACTATCAGCGATGTAGCTTTGATCGGCGGCGGCAAAGATCCGCGTCCGGGGGAAATAAGTCTGGCTCATAACGGAGTGCTTTTTCTAGATGAACTGCCTGAATTCAAACGCAATGTGCTGGAAGTTCTGCGGCAGCCGCTTGAAAGCGGTAATATCCACGTGTCCCGCGCATCCGGAAGTTGTGTTTTTCCGGCTGATTTTATGTTGATTGCCGCTATGAATCCGTGTCCGTGCGGATATGGTGATGCTGAACTCGGATGCAAATGCAAGGTCGATGAAAAACGCCGTTACCGTAAAAAAGTTTCCGGCCCATTGCTTGACCGCATTGATTTGCATGTTGAATTGCGTCAGTTGTCTCAGGATGAACTTATGCGCGCGCCGGAGGGTGAGAAAAGTGCTGTAATCCGTGAGCGTGTCATTGCAGCACGGGCAATTCAGAGTGCGCGTTTCGGCAGCGGCAATGTACATTGCAACGCTCAAATGACTTCCCGTCAGCTCCAGCAGTATTGTCAGCTTGACAGAAATTGTATGCTGCTGCTGCGTCAGGCGATTTCACAAATGAAACTCAGTCCCCGTGCGTATGACAGAATTTTGAAAGTCAGCCGCACAATAGCCGATCTTGCCGGCAGTGCAAATATCAGAGAAAATCATATTTTCGAGGCAATACAGTACCGCAAAAGCGGTATAGGTGATGAGTGATCCGCAGAATTTATCTTGAAACTTTGCTCAATGCCAGGCGGAGAAGTGTTTCAACAGAAAGATTTTCCTGTGAATTTTCCGCAATAAGTTCTTTGAGTACGGTGTGGCAGTGGTCTTTTTTGAATCCGAGCTGGACGAGAGCCTGCATGGTGTCGTTGAAAAGGGATTGATCTTTGGCTCCGATATCAGCAATGGCGATATCAAAAGAATCAAGTTTGCCGTCAAGTTCAACTGTAAGACGCTCCGCTGTGCGTTTGCCGATCCCGGGGATTTTGCTCAAAAGTGCGCTGTTTTTGGTCTGTATCGCGGCGCAGAAAGATTCGACCGGCATTGCTCCGAGTATGCTGTTGGCGAGTTTACCGCCGACTCCGGAAACATTTATCAGGATTTTGAAAAGGTCTTTTTCCTGTTTTGTCATGAAGCCGAAAAGTGAAATTGCATCTTCACGCACAACAGTATGGATGAAAAGGGTCACTTCTTCTCCGATGCGCGGCAGATTGGAAAAAGATGATGCCGGAAGCAATACTTCATAACCGACTCCGTTTACATCAATGACAATTTCCTGCGACAGCGGTGCGTCAATAAGTGTTCCATGCAGACGGGCAATCATTTTTTATGCCTCATCAAGCTGGATGTCGAGAGAAATATCAGAAGATTTAACGGAGTGAGTGAGCGCGCCTGCTGAAACAAAGTCAACTCCGATTTTGCCGATGGAGGGCAACCGTTCGATTGTGATGCCGCCGGATGCTTCGAGCAGAGCTTTGCCGTCTGCCATTTTGACGGCCTCTGCCATGGTTTCGTTTGACATATTGTCGAGGAGGATGTATTCAGCTTTTGCATCAAGAGCGTGTTTAACTTCTTCGAGAGAGTCTGCTTCGACCTCTACTTCGAGATCGGGGAACATTTCACGGCAGCGTGCGACGGAGCGTTCAATGCTGTTTTCTCCCTCAAGTTTTGCGAGTTCGCGGTGATTGTCTTTGATCATAACGCGATCAAAAAGTCCGATGCGGTGATTGGTGGAGCCTCCGCATTGAACGGCGTATTTTTCGAGGTTGCGCCAGCCGGGAGTGGTTTTGCGGGTATCAAGTGCGACACATGCTGAACCTTTCAGGGCTTCTGCATATTTGCGGGATGTACTGGCAACACCGCAAAGACGCTGGAGAAAGTTCAAAGCGGTGCGTTCGGCGGTAAGAATGGATTGAGCTTTGCCGGAGATGACGGCGAGTTTGTCGCCTTTCTGACAGAGATCACCGTCTTTTTTGAGAGCTGTAAATTTGAGAGTCGGGTCGAGATAACTGAAAACCCGTTCTGCAACGGCAATACCGGCGAGAACCATATTGTTTTCTTTGCACAACAGGATTGCTTTGGCCTGAGTTTCAGTTGGAATAACGGCGAGTGTTGTGGTATCACCATTGCTTTCCAGATCTTCTTCGTATGCCAATTTGATGAGGGTGTCCAGACGGTCAAAATTTATTTCGGTACACTGAATTGATTTTACAGCCATGATTATTTCCTTTTGTTTAAATTTTCTTTGATATGCAGTTCTGCGCCGCCGACGGTGCTGGCGATTTGTTCATCGAGGTCAACGATAACTTTGCTGCCGATTTCGGTAGCGAGAGTATTTTCACCTTTGTAGAGAACCGGAGCTTTTTTATTGGTGCCGGTGAGGGTTATTTTGCGGTTTTTGATAAAGTAATCGGCGCGGTCGCCGTATGCTTTTTCATCGCCGTCGGGATTTTTGCGGTAAATGGCGACATTTTTGAAAGCTGTGATATGTTTGAGTTCATATTCGCTGTTGAGGCGGACGCGTTTGGGGGCTTCGCCTTTTTTCATGGGCGGGAAAACTGTTCCGGCGGGGTATTTTTCAACGAAAATATGCAGCTGGTCGGAATCGAGATGGAAAGCTTCATCGCGCACTTTGACATTGCCGAGAAAGAGAGCCTTGTTTTTCTGACGGAAAATTGAACCTTTGTCGGCGGCAAGTGTTGATTTTGATATTATTTTTTTGTTTTCATTGCGTTTGAAACTGGTGATGAGGACATGGCCGAAAGCGTACACATCATCAGGTCCGGCATTGATAGGTTTATCCGCGGGGAAATAAAGAATCATTCTGTCGGCTTTGACATCGTAATCTTCATCTATCAGGTTGACCGCGTTGGAAGCTTCGATTTTTTCGACGGTATTTTTACTTTTTTTGTTTTTGGAGGCGAGATAAATTTTGAGGTCGCCGCAATCAAGATTGAGCCGGTGGTCGCGGATTTTGACATCGTTGCGGAATTGGAGGATGTTTTTCTGGAAATCCCAGCGCATCTGCCGTGCATTGATTTTGGTTCCGGCAATATCCATGCTTTTGACAGCGGGTTGTTTTTTGCTGCAGAAAGTATTTACGGACAAATCGTTGAGCAGGTCCTGTTTGGCATTGTTCAAACTGAAGAATTTGATAGCTGCACCGCTGTCATCGCCGGTATCGGGGGCATTTTCTTTCATGTCGATTTCGATGTTGCCGAAGCAGTTGATTGATTTTACGGAGCTGCCCTGAATATTGCCGCCGTTATTTTTATTTTTTGTTTTGCCGGAAGCACGGTCGAGGAGAATCACCATTTTATCGCATTTGATATCGCCTTTGGGGTCGCGGATAAAGACATTGCCGGTAAGGATTATTTCGCCTTTTTTCAAATGGATATAGAGTTGATCTGAGGTTGCGTGTATCAGATTCAGGATTTTTGGAATTTTGCCGCTGTTGAGCATTACACGGACATCGGATGCTCCGTTGCGGATGACTATTTTGACATTTGATTTGACGAGGCAGTGGCTTTCGCGGTAATTGGCATGAAATCCGACTCCGTCAATATCAATGGCGGGGGAGCGGAAATGTATTTCATCTTTGCCGAAAGCCTGCCGGATGCTTTGATTGACATCGGTATGAGGAGATGAAACAACTCCGTCGCTGAACAGGATGCGTTCACGCCAGAAATCTATAATTTTCTTTATATCGGAGTTGAGCGGATAAACTTCCACCACGCCGGTTTTGACAAATTTCGGGTCCGCATTTTTGCGCACGATGTCAATGCATGGTCCATCGACCAGCAGAAGTTCGCCGCTGCGGCGGATATCTTTGCCGAACAGGATCGCCTGTAATTCGTTGCCGTTATACAGCGGCAGAGTTGTGTTGCGGGTGGAGATGTTCTGCATGGAATCAAGCACCCCCCCGCAGAGGGAGAATGAAAACAGCATAAACAGCAAGATAAAAAAACGCATAAAAATCCTCATTTGTTCTGATGAAAATGTATTCCCTACAATTTACATTCAGAGAGTGGATTTTTCAAGGGAAATAACAAAAAAAGTTATATAATATATTACGGTTATGCATGAGAGGGCGGATTATATTGCCGGTTGTAAACTTTCAGCATTGCCCCGTAAAAAAGGCTGCGGCAAAACTTCCTGAAAGGTAAGCCGCAGCCTGTCGGGGAAATACCGGATCAATGGCATTTGTTTGAGCCGCAGCCGTGATCTCCGCAGGTATGACCTTCGCCGTGGTCGTGATGATTGCAGTGGAAATTTGCGCGCACTTTGAGTCTGCCGTTGGCAAAATCTTCTGCGACCTGACGGACATTTCCTTCTGCACCGCCGACAACGAGGATGTTTTCGCGTGCGAGAGCATTTATGGCACCGCCGCCGATACCGCCGCAGATGAGGACTTCAACATTCTGTGCTGAAAGCAATGTTGCGAGTGCGCCGTGACCGGAATCTCCGGTATCGATTCTGGAGTCAGAAGTGATTTCTCCGTCAACTGCGTCAAAAATGGCGAATTGCGGAGTGTGTCCGAAGTGTTGGAAAACCTGATCGTTTTCACAGGTTACTGCGATTTTCATAATAAAATCCTTTCTCGTTGGTTAATTGGATGAAATGTTGTTATTGATGGCTGCATTGCACCGTTTTTTGGCCTGATTTTCTTCGAGTGTTTGCAGGAATTGCCGGATACAAGGGCATTTCAGTTTGTAGAAAACCTGTTTGCCGCATTTTCTGCTGCATATCACGCCTGAATTTTTCAGAATTGCAAGATGTTGGGAAATGGTTGAAAAATCAAAATCCGCCAGCTGCACAAATTCCTGGACACAATGTTCTCCGTCAAGCAGCTGACGGGCGATCCACAACCTCACCGGATGGCCGAGAGCCTTGAATTTCTCTGCTGGTTTAATGCATTTTTGTTTGTTGAATTTTTCCATGTAAAATCCTTTGTTATTTTACAATATGACCAAATGTTGTAAAATGCAAATCAGGAATGAATAAAAAAGCGGATTTTTTGCAGAATATCAGTTTGAACCGGTTATCTTGAAAAAAACTGCTGCTTTTTTGCTTGCAAGAATTTTTTTACGGTGTATATTACATGATAATTTTGATTTATAATAACAAAGGATGTTGTCATGTCTTATTTCAAACCAGTTTTCCGTTGCACTGCAACCGGGGATGCAATGATTACCCGCAGATTGCCCATCGAGGGCGAATATGAGGGATTTGATGAAGTCAGTAAATTTATTCTGCGGGGTGATTTCCGTTTCGGGAATCTGGAAACCACAGTTCACAATTTTGAATCATGCGGCGGCGCACAGAGTGGCGGCAGCTGGCTCTGTTCTCCTCCCGGAGTGCTGGATGATCTGCGTAAATTCGGTATAAATATCCTCTCAACCGCCAATAATCATGCGTTGGATTATTCATACGGCGGTTTGGAGCGCACTATGCATTATATCAATCAGGCAGGATTTCCGTTCACCGGTACAGGAAACAGTCTTGCTGATGCATCCAAACCGGTTTATATTGATACCGCAAGCGGCCGTTATGCACTTATCGCCTGCACAATGAGTTTCAATCCGGAGAATATGGCGGGCGAGCAGACCGCCAAACTGCCGGGACGCCCCGGAGTCAACGGCATCCGCGTGAATAAAAAATATGTTCTGCCGCCGGATGAACTGGTACATTTGAAACGCATTGCTGATTCGCTCGGTATCAATATCCCCAGTGATATCATTCGCGCAGAGGGATATCTGCCGCAGTTGAAAGAGGGAGAACAGCCTTTCGGTAGACAGATGATGTTTGAAGCCGGAGATAAAGCAGAAATTGTTTCGACTGTCAATTCTGACGATATGAAACGCATTGAAAATGCAATCCTTGAGGCGCGTTTTATGGCGGATTATGTTGTTGTTGCCACTCATACACATGAAATTTACGGCAAGCTCAAGGAAAATGTTGATCCGGTATCAATTGAATTTTCTCATAAATGCATTGATGCCGGAGCGGATGCAGTCATCAGTACCGGTCCGCATCTGCTCCGTCCGGTAGAGATTTACAAAGGCAAGCCGGTTTTCCATTGCCTGGGTGATTTTATCAATCAGCTTGAAACTATCGGCTGTGCGCCTGACGGAATGTTTGCCAAACAGAAACTCAGCGGCAACGCCCGTCTGGATGAACTTTTCAATGCCCGTTCCGGCGGCGGTAAACGCGGTTTGAGTTATGATTTGGTGATGTTTGAATCGGTCATTCCTTACTGGGAAGCTGAAAACGGCAAACTTACAAAACTGGAATTTCTGCCCATTGAAGAAATGTTCGGTCTGCCGCGTTCACGCCATGGCTGGCCCGTGAAAAATACCGCCAACGGAATTTTGGAACGCTTTGCTGAAATGAGTAAGCCGTACGGTGTCGATATCAGAATTGAAAACGGACTTGGAATCGTTGATTTGTGAGGTAAAAATGGCTTTAACAAAGAAAATGGAAGAATATGCCTCCGCAGTTCGGGAGGAAGTTATTCAGCTGGTTCGTGATATGTGCCGCATTCCCGCACCGTCCAATCATGAGGAACTGCGGGCGGAATTTTGTCGCAAATGGTTCGCAGATAACGGTTTTGAAAATGTTTATATTGATGATGCACTCAATGTTATCGCGCCATTGAATGACACCGGAGATAATGATTTGATGGTCGTTATGGCGCATACGGATACGGTTTTTCCCGATATGGAACCGATGGAAGTTGTTGAAAAAGACGGCTTTATGTATTGTCCCGGAGTCGGTGATGATACAGCCAATCTTGCTGTTCTCATGATTTGCGCCAGATATTACAAAGATAATTGCCCTGACAATGAAGGAATCCTTTTTGTTGCCAACTCCGGCGAAGAAGGACTCGGCAATTTGAAAGGAACCCGCAAACTGATGGAAGTTTACGGCTCCAGAGTGAAAAATTTTGTTTCACTGGATTCTGCATGTATGCACCGACTGGTAGTGCAGGCGGTCGGCTCTCACAGATACAAAGTTACAGCAAGAACCGAGGGCGGACATTCTTTCGGCAATTTCGGCAACCGCAATGCAATCCATGTTCTTGCCACGATGATTTCAGCTCTGTACTCGGTAAATGTTCCGAAAGAGGGCAACAGTAAAACAACATTCAATGTCGGCACTATTGAAGGTGGTACTTCGGTGAATACCATTGCGCAGGAGGCTTCAATGATGTATGAATATCGTTCCGATAACAAAAACTGCCTTGACAAAATGAAGGTATTTTTTGATCGTACAATTGATATGTTCAAGGCTTCCGGTGTTGAAATTGAACTTGAAATGCTGGGAGAACGCCCATGCATGAGTGAAATGAAAGATCCCGCAGGATATTCCGCACTGAAAAAACGCGCAGTTGATTCCATGCATGAAATCAGCGGGCTTGAGGTGATAGAGGGATCATCTTCAACTGATTGCAATATTCCTTTCTCCATGGGGATTTCGGCGGTTTGTTTCGGCGTTGTCCGTTCAAAAGGCGCACATACCAGAGAGGAAAAAATTGAAATCGCAAGTTTATATGACGGATGCCGGTTGTTGCTGGATTTCCTTTACCGCAGATAATCAAGGAGTTGAAATATGGATGATAATCAAGGAAAAATTGTTGTTGTAAATTGGAAAAGTAACTTGCTTGTGATTTGGTTGTCGCAGTTTCTGGCGATGGTCGGGTTCGGTTGCTGTATGCCGTTTATTCCATTGCTGTTGAAAGAGAATCTGAATATTGATGACCCTAATCTTCGTGGTGTTTATACCAATATCTATTATTTGGCATCTATGGTGAGTTTGTGTATTGCCACCAGCGTATGGGGCATGTTAGCCGACCGTTTCGGACGCAAATTGATGCTGCTGCGTGCAAGTTATGCTGCTGCACTTTTTTATCCGCTGCTGGCATTTGCGCCCAATTTCTGGGTTCTTGCCGGTATCCGTTTTGTCTGTTCATTTTTTTCCGGAACAGTCAATCCGGCACAAACTCTGCTCATTGCTACAACTCCGAAAGAAAAACACGGTTTTGTGCTTGGTGTTTTGAGTACCGGTACAAACAGCGGCAATATGCTCGGCTATCTGCTTGGTGCTGAAATCGTTGAACGGTTCGGTTATACTCAGGCATTTCTTACTTGCGGCGGTATTTATCTTACCAGTGCGCTGCTCGTGCATATTTTTGCCCGTGATGATTTCAATGTCAAACTTGCGAAAAAACAGCGGCAGAAAAGTCAGTACAAATTCAAAGATGTCGCAACGCCTGCAGTTATCTGGTTGTTGATACTGTTCCTCTGTTTCGGAGTTTCCAACCGTCTTCTGCAGCCCAATATGGCATTGCTGGTGGAGAAGGTTCTCGGTACTATAAAAGGTGCAGCCCGTTATACCGGTATTGTCAGTGCGGCGGCTTCAATCGGCGGATTTCTGGCAGGTTTGTGTATCGGCTGGCTCTGCGATCGTATTGCTCCGCGCAAACTTATGCTGCCGATTCTTGTACTCAGCAGTGTATTTACGGTGATGCTGGCACTTTCGACTAATGTTTATATGCTTATAGTCAGCCGTTTTCTGGGGGCATTTGCGATTTGCGGTATCCAGCCGGTATTGCAGTTGATGCTGACCAAGATAACCCGGCCTGAATTGCGCGGAACATATTTCGGCTGGTCGGGAAGTGTTAATACCGCAGGCGGTATTGTCTGTTCGCTTCTTGGCGGTACAGTGGTCTGGTTCTGCGGTATCCGCGGTGTTTACATTGCCTCAGCGGTCATTCTGGCAATTATGATTCCGATATTCATTCCGACTGTGATGGCGATGAAGAAGGAATTTGTTACTGATCCGGATGCAGCGGGCCGCGATTTGAAAGACGCTTTAAATTAAAATAATAATGATTCTTATTTGCAATATCCGGTAAAGTCCGTTCAGAATTCAGATTTTACCGGATATTTGAATTCTGACCAATCCCAGCTGCGCGGCACAGAATCCCGGAGTATCAGCATCGGTTGTTGTCTGATAATGTCAGGGATTTCCCGCAAGTTGAGGATGTGTTCCAGCAGATTGAGAATGTTGTCCTGCCCGGAATATGAAATTGAACTCAGCGGCACTTTTGCGTAAGGTGCAAATGGCGCATTGTTGAAGCCGATGACAGCAATATCGTCCGGAATGCGGATATTTTCTTTCAATAAAGTTTCTATTACGCCGATTGCGAGGCTGTCATTGCGCAGCAGCAGGGTGCGGCATTTTGCATTCCGGAAATTTCTGATGACCTGCGGAGCGATGATATCGCTGCCGAATTGGAACAGATTTTTGATATCTTTGACTTGATAGAAAATATGTTCTGCTCCCTGCGGCGGCGGTTGACCTTCTTCGAGTGCGCGGACAACAGTCACGGGACCGTAATTTTTTGATTCAAGATAATTTTTAAGTTCAGTATAATAATCATCGCGGGCAAATCCGATTTTTTTTGCGATTTGCGGGATTTGTACATCGCTGGCATCAAAATAGTAATTTGCCGCATATATCCGTATGGCAGACGGGAGTTTGCGGAAGTCGATTTTTTTGAGATCATCACCGCGCAGATAGCCGGTAACGATGAAGTCATTTATGCCGAGGCCGACGCCGTTGCGGAGTGTTTCAGTCAGGGAATCTCTTGTGGCGAAAAGGATTGAGTAGTCGCAACTTTTGTGTTTGCTGAGTTCAGAAATCATGACATTGAGGATATTCTGTGTGCTTGAGATTGCGCTGTCATTTTTGACGATGATACCGAGTAGTTTTTTGTTGTTTCTGCGGAAAATTCTGCTGGCGAGGATATTCGGAATGTAACCCATTTCCTCTGCTTTCTGCTGAACCTGTTTTATGCGTTCCGGAGAAATGCGGCGCGAAGTATCTCCGTTGAGACAGCTTGATACTGTTGACGGGGCGATATTGAGAGCTTTGGCGATATCTCTGATTGTGGTGCGGCTCATTTTCTGCAAATCCTTTCGGGCATAATATAAGGCATAAATGCCGTATTTCAAATAAAAAGCTGTTTTTTGAGAAAAAAGAATGAAAAAAATTTGATAAATCAAAAAAAGTGAGTATAGTATTTTTATTGAAATGCACAACAAGTTGCGCAAAATATGGAAAGTGAGTTTTTTTATGAAAGTATCTATCAGCAGTTCCAAAGTTGAAATGGGCAGAAAAGCCGCATGCTGCGGTGCAGCCTTTATCCGCAAAGCTATCGCAGAAAAAGGCGTTGCCAATATCGTTCTCGCCTGCGCTCCGAGTCAGAATCAGACCTATGATGCATTGATTGCGGAAGAGGGAATCGACTGGAGCAAGGTAAATGTTTTTCATCTTGACGAATATATCGGACTCGATGACAAACATCCGGCATCTTTCCGCTTGAATCTGCACAAGACAATTCTTGACCGTCTGCCGCAGTCTGTCGGAAAGTTTTATCCCATTTGCGGCGATGCCGATGATGTGGAAAAGGTGATTGATGAACTTGACCGTGAAATCAAAAAAGTTTCCATTGATGTTGCCTTTGTCGGTATCGGCGAAAACGGACATGTTGCATTTAATGACCCCCCGGCTGATTTTGATACTGAGCGCACATATCTTACTGCCGCATTGGACGAGGTCTGCCGTCATCAGCAGTACGGTGAGGGCTGGTTTCCGACCATGGATGCAGTTCCGAAATATGCAATCACCATGAGCTGCAAACAGATTATGTCTGCCGCAGTTATCGTCAATACTGTTCCTGATACCCGCAAGGCAAAAGCGGTGAAACTTTCTCTCGAAGGACCGATAACCAATATGGTTCCTGCAACTATCATGCGCAATCACAGCAATTATAATGTTTTCCTGGACGAAGAGGCGGCATCATTGCTGGAGAATAAATATGAATAAAAAAATGTGGGTCGATCTTCAAGTCAACGGTCATAACGGAGTTGATTATTCTTCTCCGTCGCTGACTGCGGACGATTTTGCAAGATCGGCAGAGGAACTGTATGCGGCAGGAACTGAAATTTTCCTGCCAACAGTAATTACTTCATCGGAGGAACTTTACCGCCGCAATCTGCCATTGATAAAAAATGCAGTCGAAAAGTACGGTTTGCAGAAAAATGTTCCCGGTATCCATCTTGAAGGGCCGATGATCAGTGCCAGAGGTTCACATAATCCTGAATTTTTTGTAGAGTGCAGTGCGGAAAATGTGGAAAAATATTTCAATATTTCTGAAGGATTTATCAAGGTGATGACTTTTTCCGCTGATTTTCCGTCTGTGCCGGAAGCGGTGCGCCGTGCCGGAGAACTCGGTATAATTCCGAGCTTCGGACATCATATGGCAACTTATGCAGATATTCACCGTGCGGCAGATGCCGGCGGCAGACTGCTGACTCATCTCGGCAATGCCTGTCCGAATCTGCTCAACCGCCATGAAAATCCTCTTTTGGCCGGACTTGCCGAGGATCGGATGGCGGCAATGATAATTACCGATGGACATCACTTGCCGGATGATTTGATAAAAATTATTCTGAAAGTGAAAGGCATTGAAAATGTGATCGTTACCAGCGATGCGTGTTCGATTTGCGGCTGTCCTCCCGGAGAATATGAGCTGTGGGGCAATCGCGCGGTGCTGACAGAGGACGGAAAATTTTACAATCAGGAGAAAGAATGTCTGGTCGCTGCTGCTGCAACGATGGATATGTGTATGAAACATCTTGCGGATATGGATTTCCTGACGGACGCGGAATTGCTGGCTCTTGGCCGCAATAATGCTCTGAAACTGCTTGGAATGGAGATTTGATATGAAAAAAGTGAAATTCGGTATTATCGGAACCGGCATGATCGCTCAAATGCACGCTGACGCTCTGCGTCTGGCAGAAAATGCGGAGCTGGTCATGGTCTATGACAAAGTTGTTGAACGGGCGGAGAAATTTGCGGAGGATAACGGGTGTGCATTTGCAGCTGATTTTGCGGAATTTCTCGCTTCTCCCATCGAAGCTGTAACTGTTGCTGTACCCAGCGGTCTGCATGGGGAAGTCGCGATTGCCGCTGCCAATGCCGGTAAGCACATTCTTTGTGAAAAGCCGGTCGAAGTAACGATTGAAAAGACTGAAGCTCTGCTTAAAGCCTGCCGGGATAATAACGTTATTCTCTCGCCGGTTGCTCAGCTCCGTTACGGTGAAACTGTGCAAGTTGTGAAAAAAGCCATTGCAGAGGGGCGTTTCGGAACTCCGGTGCTTGCTTCTGCTTCGGTGCGCTGGTATCGTTCACCGGAATATTATCTCAACGGCAGCTGGCGCGGGACATGGGCGCTTGACGGCGGCGGAGCTTTGATGAATCAGGGGATTCATACTTTGGACCTTCTGTTGTATTTTAATGGAGATGTTTCGGAGATAAATGCCAGAAGTGCGAATATTCTGCATAAATCAATTGAAGTCGAAGATACCGTTGCAGCATTGCTTACATTCAGAAACGGTTCGATCGGTTATATTGAAGCAAGCACCGCATGTGCGCCGGGATTTCCGCGCCGCATTGAGCTTTCCGGTACCAAAGGCAGCGTTATTCTGGAAGATGACAGAATAATCCGCTGGCAGTTCGCAGAGGAAAAACCTGAAGATGCGGAAATCCTGAAAAAATATGCTTCAGGCGAGGGCCTGCAGGGCGGGTCAAGTGATCCGCGCGCCATAACCTGTGAAGGTCACAGACGGCAGATAACTGATCTTGCAGCTGCAATTCTGGATGATGCACCGCTGGGGATAACTGCCGCAGACGGAGAACGGGCGGTAAAAGTCATCTGTTCGATTTATGAATCTGCCCGCAGCGGCAAATGTATTGAATTATAACAACTTTTTATGAAAGGTTTTAATATGAGTAAGAAAATCAATTTTGCAGTGATCGGCTGCGGTGCGTTGGCGCGTCAGCAGCACATTCCCAATATCGCCAAGTCTGAAAAAGTCAATCTTTATGCCTGCTGTGATCTCTCTGATGAAGCATTGCAGGAGTGCAAGGAAAAATACAATGTTCCTGTCATTTCCAAAGATTGGAAAGCTGTTATTCTCGATCCCAATGTAGATGCGATCTGTCTGGCAACTACTGAAAAATT
This sequence comes from Victivallaceae bacterium, assembly GCA_045538635.1. Classification (GTDB taxonomy): domain Bacteria; phylum Verrucomicrobiota; class Lentisphaeria; order Victivallales; family Victivallaceae; genus RGIG5270. The sequence goes on along the minus strand of JAZSRU010000128.1, from coordinate 16,130 downwards.
GCGCAAGCCGGTTATCGAATTTGCCGCTGAAAACGGCAAGGCTGTTTATGTCGAAAAACCGCTCGCCGCCAATCTGCCCGAAATGTACGAAATCCAGAAGATAGTTCATAAATATAATATTCCGTTCTGTGTCGGACATAACCGCCGCAGCAGTCCGGCAATGATTGAAGCTCACCGTATTTTCCGTCAGCAGATGCAGGATAATAAGCAGTGCAAATGGAGATGGTATCGTGAAAAGGACCGTCCGCAGCTCGAAAGCGACGGCAAAGCTTCTTTCAATGTCCGTATCAATGATGACTGGTACAGCTGGAAAAGCTGGGTTTTTGACAAAACTCAGGCTCCGCATGGTCCGATGCTTTTTGAAATGACGCATTTTACTGATATCTGCAACTGGTTTATGGATGCTGAACCCGAAGAAGTTGTCGCTATGGAAACCGGGATGCTCAATCATGCGATCATTATCAAATACAAAACAGGTGAAATCGCCTCTCTGAACCTTTGCGCAAATGGAACTTTCGGCTATCCCAAAGAACTTTATGAAGCAATGGGCAACGGTGCAGTAGTAGTTGTAGATCATATGTGCGAAGTCCGTACCTGCGGTATTCCTGATGTGCCTGCGGTTATCAAATATCCGTTGTTGAATGATAAACATCCTGAAGTCGGAATAGAGGGCGGAATCAACGGCTGGCTGGCTAAAAAAGCAGCAGCATGCGCAGAGGCGGCAGAGAAAAATGATGCCATGCTGCAGTTTACTGCCGAACCAAACAAAGGTCATGCCATTGCAATTGATCTTTTCGCTGATGAGATCAACGGTGAACGCGGAGAAGTCTGCGGAGTTGATGCCGCTGTTATGGCGACCAGGATTGCTTTTGCAGCTGTCAAGAGTGCCGCTGAAGGCAGAATTGTAAAAATAGATGAGGTTTGAAATGAAAATTTATATTCAAACTGACATTGAAGGAGTTGCCGGATTCTGTTTTTTTGAGGACCGCAAAAATGCAAATTATGAAAATATTCTGCACCGCCAGCGGATGTATAAACTGCTTACTGCCGAGGTGAATGCGGCAGTTCAGGCGGCTTTCGCGGCAGGTGCTGATGAAGTTTATGTAAATGACAGCCATGGAACAGGTTACAATATTATTTTTGAGGAACTTGATCCGCGCTGCAGAATCATTCACGGCGATAACTGTTCAGGGCCGCATTGGCTGCCCAAGCTTGATTCATCCTTTGATGCAATGATCATGATCGGTCTGCATGCGATGGGGGGAACGAAATTTGCGATAACTCCGCATTCTCTGTGGCAGGTCAATGATGGTGATATTTCATTGAGTGAAGGCACCATGGCGGCGGCGATCGCCGGAGATTTCAATGTTCCGGTCATTATGGTTTCAGGCGATGATAAAATCTGTGCAGAATTTACCTCCAAGATACCCGGAGTGGAAACTGCTGTGGTCAAAGAGGCCCTTGCACCGCATCAGGCTTGTTCCATGATTCCGGCGGCAAGTTGTGCATTGATTGCCGAAAAAGTTAAAAAAGCATTGGCAAATATCGGCAAAGTTGAACCTTTCAAAATCAAAGGACCGTTGAAACTTGCACTTTTTGACAGCGATAAGCATGTTCCTCCTTTGCAGCAGATTGGAGAAGCCGTTATTGCAGATACGATAAATGAGGCATTTTTGAAATATGAAAAATCAATGCCGTGGACCCGTTTTGACAGTGAAGAACCGTATGGTTTTGTTTTTCCATGATGAGGTTTGAATGAAAAACAGTGATGTTTGTATTGTTGATGTAAAGGTTGGTTTTTTGCCGATCAAAATGCGTCTGCCGCTGAAATTCGGAACATCAGTTATTGAATCGATCACTTGCGCCAGAGTCAGAATGACAGTCAGAAACCGCGACGGTAAAACTGCCGACGGTTATGGAGAAACGCCTTTGAGTGTAGGCTGGGGGTGGCCGAGCGGAGATTTGACTTTTGAGTACCGCGAAGAGCAGATGATTGAATTCTGCCGCCGTCTTGCTCCCATGTGGATTTGCGGCGAGTTCAAAGATCATATGACACACGGCAATGACTTCAAGCTTCCATCGGATATCCCGCATCTTGCAGCATTGATCTGCAACAGCGTATTTGATATCGCGCTTCATGATGCTTTCGGCAGAGTGAACGGTGTAAATACATACGACACTTACAATTCAGAATATATGAATCATGATCTGGCGCATTTTTACGGGGATGAGAAATTCAGCGGTAAATACCCGGCAGATTATTTTGTTTCTGAAATTCAGGAGAAACTTCCGGTATGGCATCTGGTCGGCGGCAAGGATCTGCTGACAGATGCGGAGCGTACCGGAGCTGAACCTGCTGACGGTTATCCGGTTACATTGGAGGAATGGCTGCAGTCTGACGGACTTTTCTGTCTGAAAATCAAACTTACCGGCAGTGATCATGACTGGGATTTGGAGCGGATGCTCAAAGTTGGAGAAATTGCGGAAAAGTATGGAGTCAAACATCTCTCTCCGGATTTCAATTGTCTGGTCAAAACTCCGGATTATGTAAATTGTATTCTGGATGAATTGAAAGATATCGCGCCTTCAATTTATGACAAAGTGCTTTATGTCGAACAGCCTTTCCCGTATGATCTGGAGGCAAATCAGATTGATATTCACAGCGTTTCTGCGCGCAAAGCGGTTTTTATGGACGAGAGTGCGCATGACTGGAAATTTGTAAAGCTCGGCTGGCAACTCGGCTGGAACGGGGTTGCTTTGAAAGTTTGCAAAACTCAAACAGGCGCACTTCTTTCCGCTTGCTGGGCAAAAGAAAATAAAATGCAGCTCATGGTTCAGGATCTTTCCAATCCGATGCTGGCAATGATCCCGCATGTCCGGCTCGCACAGTATATCGGTACTATCATGGGCGTCGAGTGCAATGCACCGCAATTTTATCCCGAAGTATCCAAAGATTTTGCCGTCCGTCATCCGGCGTTGTATAAACGCACCGGCGGTATGGTTGATCTTTCGACTCTGGATGGAACCGGACTTGGTTATCAATCCGGAGATATTGCCGGTGTTTTGTAAAAAATTGATTTGTAAAATGCAGTTGGCGTCTGCTTGAGAAGGCGTTGACTGCATTTTTTTATATTGTTTCTTATATTTCTTTTTTTCTGTTTGACAAAACATTATTTCAATGCTAATTTTATCAGGTGCCGGGAATTCCGGCAGAATTATACAGCTTTTATATAAATCAAAATATCGGAGTATGGTTATATGAAGATTCTTTATGTAGGCGATTTGCATATCGGTACTTCCTCTGCGGAGTATGAAAAAAAAGCCAGTGAAAAAATTATCAAACGCGCAGAAGAAGCGGATATGGTCATCGTCTGCGGCGATTTGACTGATGCCGGACGCCCGGAACAATATGCCCGTTTTATTGAACTCTATTCTCCCATCAAGGAGAAATGTATTCTCATTCGCGGCAATCATGATATGGGTGATTATATGCAGACAATGCGTTCATGGTTTCCGGAAGATATCGAACTCAATTTTCATCCCGGCGAATATCCGGTCTGGATATGGACGACCAACTGGTTTGAAATGCTCAATGCCAATACAAAATGTTTCTCCATGCAGCAGAATCTGCCTGAACCTTACAACCGCACGGCACAACCGCCTGTTATTGTTGCTTATGACGGGCTCGGACCTTATTTTTACTTTGAAAAATGCGGAGTTCGTTTCATAGTGCTTGATGCCTCCACTCATCAGTTGGGTGAAGCTCAGCAGAAGTGGATGAAGCAGACTATTGATTCCTCTGAATTGCCGGTAATCATCCAGCTGCATACTCATATTATTCCCGGCGGCTGCCATGATGATGCATGTTGTCTGCTGTGGGATTCCGGTCCGCTGATTCAGGAAGTTATACACAATGAGAAAGTTATCGGTGTATTTGCCGCACATCTGCATTTCAACAGTGCATGGGATTGGAACGGCAAAAAAATCGTTTTGACCGGAGCTCTGGGCGAGTCGCGTTTTGTCGAGGTTGAAAACGGCAAAATCACTTACATTGAGCCGCTGGATAATCATACCCGCACGAATATTCCTGAAGGTTATCGCGGGATGTTTGATGTTACTCCGCTTGATCTTCATTACTGGTGTGCGGATGGTGCGCTTGCAGAAAACACATTCTGGGTTTTGCGGGATAAAGGTTTCTGGGATGATGCACTTCCGGTTCGGACCCATTGGGGATGGCATAATCCTGACGGCGTCGGCGGTTTGAGCTGGGCGATGCCGCCTGAATTTCTGCCGGAAAAGGAAGTCTGGTTTTCGGTCAATTTCCGTTCAACAACTCCGTGGAAGCTTTTGCTGGAAGGTGTTGACGGTACGGAAGAAGTTGTTGCAGAGGGCGAAGCCGGAGATAATCTGATTGCAAGCGGTTCTTTCGGCAGCGGTTCTGACAGACCTTTCCGCAAAGTTGTTTTGAAGCAGGAAGCTCCGGCACTCGGTCATGCCTGCTGTTATATGGCATTGCATGATACTCCGGAGCCTGAATTCAGACCGTATGCCAAGATGTGATAAAAATAAAGGCTCTGTACCGAACACAGTATGACGCTGACGCGTGAGTGGCAGCGTCCGGTGCGGGGCAGGCATTATTTGCGGTGAAGTATTTGCTTCAACCTTCCATTCAGGGAAGGAATGATGAATTAAATCTTTTACCGCGAATAGCCGATTGGAGTATTGCCGTTCGTTGCCTACGCAATTCACTATTCCTCAAGACTCTTGTTTTTTTAAATAATCAGTCAATGCTCATTATAGAGTATTTTGAAATAATATTTTGCTTATATCTGTCCGTAATTTGTTTGCGGACAGACTTTTTTTATACAGTTTTTTGCCGGTGATAACTTTTTTCTTTTTTATTTTACGGGTTGCAAAGCGGCGGAACAAGGTTATTTTAAAAAAACTCCTCGGATAAATTATGGTATTTTTTGCCGGAAAAAAGGAGTTTTTATGGAATATCTGGGGCATTTGTCTGCTTGCGATCCATTATTTGATTACCTGCGTTATGAAATCATGCCGCAAATCGGGGGGAGCGGCAGAAAGGGTTTCCGGGTTTTCGGATGTCATTCATCGCATGCTGTTTACATTTACGAGGACCGGGAAAGCGGGGCGCGCGCGGTCGGCAAATTTTTTTCTGTGCCTGACGGCGATTTTGACCGGGCAAGGCGTAAAATGTACCATGAGTATAACAATATCAATGAATTCCGTAAGTATCTTGGGAATTGCCATTATACGGCGCGTGCGCTCGGGTGTAATGAAAATTTAAACTGCCTGCTGATTACAGAATATTGTTTCGGGGAAACACTTGATGAGGTCATAATGCGCACAATACAGCATAATGACAGCAAATATCTTTATTCCAAGTTGAGCGCATTGGCAAATTTCCTGGCAACGGTGCATAACCGGTCCGCACAGGCCGTGATGGTGGATTTTCATAAAGTATGCAATTATTTTGAGCATGTTGTAGCGCAGTTGAGTTTTCTTGCCGACCGCAATGAGCGATATTATTTGAAATCATTATGTGATAAATACCGCCGGATGGAACTGATGTATCAGGATCAGGAAGTTCTGGTGCACGGTGATGCCACACCGGCAAATTTCTTTTTCGGGGAGGGGAGTTATGTTATAACTTTTGATTTGGAGCGGATGCAGAGGACGGACAGGGTATTTGATGTCGGACGGATCGCGGGAGAGTTGAAGCATTATTTTCTCCGGAGTACCGGCAGCAAGTATGCATCAGAGCCGTATATCGGACATTTTCTGTATGAGTATTGCGGCGGATTTCCTGACCGTATGCGGGCATTTCATTCGATTGCATCGCGGCTGCCGTTTTATATGGGGTTGAATCTGCTGCGTATAGCGCGGAACAGTTATCTGCCGATGAGTTACAAACGGCAGTTGATAGAAGAGGCAAAGTGTATATTGGAATGAGAGGAGCTGAATATGATAAAAGGATTGATATTTGATTTGAATGGAACTGTGATTGACATTTATACCGGAGAAAGTGATTGGGAAATATACCGGGTAACGGCGAATTTTCTGGATTATTACGGGGTGCAGATATCGGCGGATAAATTGCGGGAGGAATATTTTTCTTTGCTGCGTCGGCAGAAAAAGGAGAGTTTTGAGGAGTTTCCTGAATTTGATGTTGTCGCATTATTCGGAGAAATAATTTTGCGCTACGGCAAAGGCGGCAGAGTTACGGCAAATCCGCGGGATTGTGCAATAGTTTTCCGGGCGGCATGCAGATATAAACTTGAATTATACGATGGAGTGCGGGATGTACTGGATGAATTGAAGCGGGATTACCGGATGGCGGCGGTTTCTGATGGACAGAAAGTCTGGGCAATACCGGAAATGCGCTCGGTAGGATTGGATAAATATTTTCAGAAATGCGTAGTGTCAAGTGAATATGGATTCAGAAAACCTGATCCCCGGATGTTTGCAATGGTTTTGGAGCGAATGGAATTAAGTCCGGAGGAAGTTATATTGATCGGCAATGATATGTACCGTGATATATACGGAGCGCATCACTTGGGGATGAAAACGGTATTTTTCCGTTCAAATCAGGGAGAGCAGAGCTGTTTTGATATAGAAGCTGATTATATCATATATAATTTCCGTGAATTGCCGGCGGCAGTAAAATTTTTGAGTGCGTAACACAAATAAAATAAAACTCCCCCTGAAAAAATGCAGCTGGAGTTTTATTTTGTGTATTCCTGCCAGATTTGCCATTTTCCGGTTGTCATTTCCCATTCGCAGTAAATGGCTATGCCGCTGATATTTTTGGTGAATTTACTTGCTGAAATTGCAGATAATGCAGCTGAAATATTTTCAACATCCGGATGATGATAGCCGACTCCCGCATCTTCATAAGCAGGGATTCCAAGCAGAATTTCCGTATTTATCCCATTCAATGCTTTTGATAAATCATTGATCCATTGTTTGTAAAGGTTTATATAAAATTTCCGGTACGGAATCGCCGTATCATACATCATTACAGCCATCTGATCTGCTCGTTTGCCTGCTTCTGCAAGATACTTCAAATCCCAATGCACCGACGGAAAACGATGCCAGACTGTCGGCGGCGGATATGCGGCAATACTCAAAATTTTTCCCTGTATGGCAACATTCAATTCGTCCAGCAGGATCAAAAAATCACGGTTCCCACTCGGCATAGGCTCAATATTGAGTTGCACGCCAGCCAATCGCGGATGTTTTTGCAATAATTCAGCAACGGAGGAAACAAAATTCTGCCGCCATTTTTCATCTGCGGGGCGGGCAGATTCTTCAAAAACGCCGCCGACCCACGGAATGACTTTTATTTTATATTTGACGGCAATATCAAGAAAGCGTTCAATTTGTTCATCATTATAAGCGGCTATTCTGCCGTTGAATTGCGCAGGGCAAAGGTGTGGATAAACAGTTTTTATATCATTATCGGCGAGTTTATTAAAAAGTTTTTCTATTTTTTTTGCACATCGGAAATCTTCAACATTCCGTTTATTGCGTTTGAACCATAAATCATCACCGAGCCAACCATGACCGAGCCAAATCGCATTATTTTCAAACTTCGGCAATACCTTGCTGCTTCCCGGCTGCCATAACGCATAAACAAGCAGGACAATTCCGCAAAAAATTGCCACTGCCGACAGAATACGCAACATACTTTTCAAGATTTTTTTTATTCATTCACCAATTTTGCCAAATAATTATAAAGCAGGGATGAATTTTTCGCATGTATAAAAGCATTGCGATAATTGTTTTTCCCGATTTTATCTTTTGCGTGAAAAACTTCAATTCCACTGTTCTATGCTGCACTTATGCTGTTCAACAACCTTGAAGTTTACTCATTCTTTTGGCAATATTTTTGTTTATTTTCATTTCAATAACCTGTTTTGACAGATTATGGCACAATATAGCATACGAAAGTTAACTTTGCAAGTTGAATGGGGAAGTTTGGGGAAGAAATGCCACTTTTGAGTATAAAAAATGGTACACCCGGCGGGATTCGACCACGCCGCAGGCGGGGTGCGTGAGCATTTTGCGAAGCAAAAGCGCAAGGCAACAATCAAACAAAATTTTGCGTGTAACAACACGCGAAATGTGAAAAATAAAAAAATCAACCGTAAATTTATTTACGAGGTTGATTTTTGCATTTTTCACAAATTTTGTCTGATTGGTACACCCGGCGGGATTCGAACCCACGGCCTTCTACTCCGGAGGCAGACGCTCTATCCAACTGAGCTACGGGTGCATTTGGTGTATAATATAACGCATTTTTGTGTTTTGTAAAGAGCTTTATCTGTTTTTTTTCGCAAAACTTCAATGCATTTTCCGATATGATAATTTTTTATATGAAAACGTTTGACAGACAGCAGTGTTTTTATAATCAGGCTGTGTTATAAAAGAAGACTGATTTGTTACAGGAGGGAGAAGAAAAAACTTTTTTCAAAGAAATCTTGTGTAATTTTACTTTGTAAAATATAGTTGTTATACGGAATTTTGTGAAATATAAAGATATTTGACAAAATGTCAGATAATAATAAAGAAGATATTTTCAAAATAAGAACTTGAAATTATTATTTATCGCATTTATATTTATTGCAAATTCAATATCAATTTTCCCGGAGGTTTGTTATGCAGAGGATTTACAGTTTGTTTTTGTTGATAATGGTTGTTTTTTGTGTCGCCGGATGCGGGATGATCGAAAAAAATACAGCTGAAAAATTGGGGTTGAAATTCAGTAAGGACGGCAGGATTTTAATGTACTGTCCGCAGAATTTCAGCGGTGAACTGGTCATTCCGTCCTGCGTCGAAAAAATCGGCAGCAGAGCTTTTTTCTATAATACGGCAATCGAAAAAGTTATTATCCCTGAGGGCGTCAGTATCATTGAAAAAGATGCGTTTTACGGGTGTAAGAATTTGAAACAGGTGGTGCTGCCCGCCGGATTGATTGAAATCGGTGAGTCTGCATTTTATGGATGTGTGAACCTGACTGATATCAAAATCCCTGATACCGTAAGAAAAATTGACAATTATGCTTTTTATAATTGCAAGAGCTTGAAAAATATACAAATTCCTGACAGCGTTTTATCTATCGGGTATTCTTCATTCAACTGGTGTACCGGATTGAATGAAATTACCATTCCGGCGAATGTTAATTCCATAAAAGGCGGCGCATTTGCTAATATCAAATCGGTGAAAGTGGCTCCGGATAATAAATATTTCAAACTGGACGGATATGGTGCATTGTATGATAGCAATGGAACAGTCATTTTGTATCTCCCACCGTCATTCAAAGGTGTTTATAATATACCGGATGGCGTGACCGAAATCGGCAGTTGTGCTTTTGAGGCATGCAAAAAAATGCAGAATGTAAGGATACCTGCTTCGGTAAGGAAAATTTCTTTCGGCGCATTCAAAATGTGTTATGACCTGAAAAAAATTGTCATTCCGGAAGGGGTGAGAGAAATAGGGCAGTATGCTTTTATGCGCTGTACTGCGCTGGAGGATATCAAAATACCCGCATCCATGGAAAATATTCAATCAGGCGCATTTGATAATTGTTTCAGTCTGAAAAAGGTTTCTGTTCCCAAAAAGACAAACATAAATCCCGAGGCATTTGAAAATAAATGCGTCGTTACCCGCATATAATCATTTTACTCCCTGTCGCCGATTGTGAAGTGGACGAGGAATATCAGAAACGCTGAAATTACGACAATATACAGTGCCGGGTTTGCCGGATTCAGAAATTGCATCGGCTGCGCGGTGCCGAGCAGCCTGTCGCTCCAACTGTAAATCGTTTTTGACAGAAAAGAATTGGCGTATTTGACAAACGGAATGGAAATTATCATCCCCAGCAATGTCCACAGCACATACAATCTGCCGCAGCTCAATGAGGCAATCGCATTGGTCGGGGTAAAACCGCACAATACCATGCCGGTTCCCGCGGTCAAACCACCAATCAGAGCGGACCAGAAGTAACCATCCACAGTATGTACTTCAACCAGATTCATGCGACGCAGCAGAAAAAATCCGATACAGCCGAAGATAAGATACAATAATATGGTCTTTATCAGCCGTCCGTCTTTCAGCAGAAATATACCGAATACAGTTCTGCGCCATATCAAATCGCTTTCCATCAGCACAAAGCCGACGGCAAATCCCAGAAAGCCGGCGGCAATGAGCTTTGCCAGCGGAGAAAGATTGAGAGGTGTATTCATTTTGTTTCCCTGTCCTCCTGTGAAATGCCTTTGCGGTCAAAGATTATGGCAAGAATTATTCCGCTGAACAGCATGGCAGAAAGAAACAGCCATGAACTGCCGGATAACTGGATGACTCCTGTCATGTGACCTAAAATATTTTCACCGGACAGTTGAACTCCGAGCATGGTCAGAAAGCCTCCGGTAAAACCCCCGGCAACTCCTTTGAATTGACGCGAGGTAAATGATCCGCCGCAATCCGGCGCAAACTGGATTTTGAAATTGCCGCTGAAAATGGATGCGGTAAATGCCCCCAGCATGATCCCCATCGCAAAAACTGTGCAGTAATCAAAAGGAATTCCGCGTACTGTTCCGCTTTCGACGGTTTTGGTGCAGAATTCATTGACAGCGGTCATGGATTCGCCCATGCCGATAATATCATTGAGAATGTACATGCTCAGCAGAACGAAAAATGCAAGCATTGTCCCGCTGAAATAAAACGGCCATTTAGTATTGAAAATTCCCATGAAAACCTCAATAATAAAATTTCATTGCCCATTCGCCGTCAAGTATTTCACCGTTGAGTGCGGAGCGTTTGTAATTGCGTTGCGAGTCAAAAATAAATCCGGGGGAATCAGCTTCAAGTTTCAAAATCTTTATTGAAATTTTGCCGTTGACCAGACGGCATGGCACGCGGAGAGAGGAACCTTGTTTATTGTCCCAATACATTCTTCTGCCGTTGATTTCCAACAGGATTCTTTTGAACATAAATGGTGAAATTTGCAGCAGTCCCTGTGCATCGGCGGGAAGTCCGGCAAAACTTTTTTCTATAATATCATTTTCTCTGACTTGGGCAAGGCTGTGGCCGCCGAAGTTTACCGGCCCGTTGTCGGCAACAGCTTTATTGCCGGTGATGGCAGTTATGTGAGTGCCTTGAGGACGGACAAGCCGCATGATATATTTTTCATAACTGCAATACGCCGGTGTCAGCAGTACTGCAACTGCTGTCCCGAAGCATAATGCCAATGCCGGGAATTTATAATCTTTGTTTTTGAATTTTTCGTAACATTGAACTGTGAAAATCCCTCCGATAATTGCCATTGCCGGCAGAATAGGGGCGCGGAAGCGGGCAAGATTGTAGAACATTGATATTGACAAGCCGTAAAATATTATATTGGATGTCACGATCAGCATTCCGAAGTCGCGCTCTTTGAACATTTTTTTCAGATTGAAAAAGATACCGCCGATTCCCAGCAGCAGTATCCAGCCGACCCAGCCGGTAATGTTGTTATTGAGAAATGAGCCGCCCTGAAGTGTGATATTTACATTGTTCGGAATGTCTTTGCTGTCGTAGAAAAATATCACTTTGCGAAATGTAAGTTCCAGATATGCAAGTGGTTCCGACAGCAGATAGTCGATAATCTGCAGCGGAACGCTGCGGTTTTTTTCATTTTTCATGAAAACATGATAGCTTTCCGGATATTCCAGTCCGCCGGGAGGAGCTTCGGGAGTATTGCCGAGCGCGAGAACAGCAGAGGAAGCGGTTGAACTGCCGCATAAACGCTTTTCCTGTATGGAGTTATATATTATGAACGGCAGTTGCATCAAAATTGTCATGCCGATAATAACCATAATGCGTATAATGGATTTTTTTATCGGGAACTTCCACAGCAGCAATGGGATAAGTCCGGTAAGCATAATGTAGAGATTGCCTCTTGCCGCGCACCCCATTCCGAGAAATGCTCCGGCGCAAATCCAATACCGCAGGCGTACTTTTTTATCATTGAATGCAAGCACCAGAAAAAATGTAAACATTGTAACCATAAAGGTTTGCAATGTTGCAATCTTGTGAAACGGAGTGTAGAAAATAAGGACATTGGATAATGTGAGGAGCAGAGCAGTAATGATTCCGCTTTTTTCATTGAAAATGATTCTGGCGCACCATGCGGCAAAAAATACGGTCAGACCGCCGAGGATTGCCTGTACCGTGATGACTGCCCAGACATTTTGTCCGAAAATCAGCAGTACTGCAGGCAGAAATGCCGCGTAATAAAACGGCTGGTAATAAAACGCTCCCTCAAAAGTTCCATTTATGATCGAGCGTGACAGATTCATATATGTTGCAAGATCGGTAGTTGATGGAGGCATTTGCACAAAAGAGGTGATTTTGCTTATTTGCCATGATATGATAAGGCGCAAAACGACAGCGGCAAGCGCAATGATAGTTGCCTTTTTATAGAAAGAGGCGATTGAGGGCATATTCATATATTATAAATCCTTTACTTCTTCCGGAAATATACAGCTGCTGAAGTGATCACTTCCGTCAGCAGATACCAGCGCCGGAACAATGTTCTGACATTCCGGACGCGCCATGGGGCAGCGGTTGAAAAATGCACATCCATGCCGTTCATCCCATGGTGATGGCAGTTCGCCCTGCAGAATAATTCGGGAATTGTTCTGCGGAGTATCTGTGATCTTGGGAACTGCGGAGAGAAGGGCTTTTGTATAAGGATGCTGTGGATTTTGCACAACTTCATGTGCAGGTCCAGATTCAACGATTTCACCGAGATACATTACCATGATTGTATCGCTGATATGTTCGACCACGCTCAAGTCATGAGCGATGAAGATAAAAGAAATCCGGCTTGTTTTGCGGATATCGCTCAAAAGATTGATGATTGCCGCCTGAACGCTGACATCCAATGCTGAAACCGGTTCATCCGCAACAATCAGCCGCGGCTGAACTGCCAATGCCCGGGCAATACCTATGCGTTGCCTTTGTCCGCCGGAAAACTGGTGCGGATAACGGTTTAATGCTTCGTAAGTCAATCCGACAGACTGCAGCAGATCGACGATGCGTTTCTCTCGCCATGTTTCATCGAGTTTGGTGTGGAGTTTCAATACTTCATCAAGTGCGGCGCGGATCGTCATACGCGGATTGAGTGAACTGTATGGATCCTGAAATATCATCTGGAGGTTTTTACGGAATTTACGCAATTTTGCGCCGGACAGGGAATTCAGTTCAATGCCGTCAAATTTGATTGAGCCGGATTCTGCTTTTTCAAGCTGCATGATTGTACGACCGAGGGTACTTTTGCCGCATCCGGATTCGCCGACCAGACCGATGATTTGATTTGAATCAATATCAAAACTGACATTTTTTACGGCATAGAGTTTTTTTTCTTTGCCGAAAAGTCCGTTTTTTTTGCGGAAACAGACATTGAGATCGCGCACTTCCAACATAGCCATGATATATCACTCCGGGTGTTAACGGGCAAAAGAGTTATATTCCCATGCAGACGGGCGGTTGTGCGGTATGCGCCCGATTCCGGAACGCTCCTGTGGTGAACAACCGGTAAAAAATAAAACGGCCGGGAGAAGTACTCCGACCGTTATGATTGATGAAAAAAGTTTCTTTTTCATATTTAGCTGCCTTGATATCAAGGATTTGCCGGAGCCTGTTCTGCCGGTGCAGTATCCGCCGGTGTTTCAGCCGGAGCGGCTTCAGCGGGGGCTGCTTCAACTGCAGCCGGGGCGGGGAAGAAGCGTTCTTTGAGAGTGCGCGGCAGGTCAAAAGATTCCATTTCCTTGTATTGGAAAAATGCTGCTGCGCACAATGCCAGAACAGTCAGGATGATGACGGTCGTTGTGAATTTTGAAGACATCGGTCATTCTCCTTATTATTTAAGGTCATCTGCGGTGAAAAATACATCATCGCCAACCATGACTTTATTGTTGTTTTCGGTAACTTCAATGATGGAACAATCGTCAGCAACATTGGTGATTTTGCCTTTTGAGATGAATTTCATTTCGGGGCTGTCCATGTTGCGGGTGACGGTTATCTTCATGTTGGGGTTGATTTTTGGGTTGACATAATTGATTTTTTTGCCGATAGGCTGCTGGACGCGTGTATTGTTGCCGATGTTGATGACATAGAAACCGAATTTTTCATTGACTTCAATAACTTTGCCCTTGACTTCAAGTCTTGCTTCTTTGCTGCCGTCGAGCCAGGGATTGGGCATTTCGTGTTCGGCAACGCCGAGAGCGCGTTTGAGCTGTTTGACTTCAGTTTCTTTTTTCTGAATAGTTTTATTGAGGTTGACAATGCGCTGATCGCGTTGTTTTACAGTATTGTTGAGCTGATTGATTTTTGCATTGGCTGCATTGAGTTTGCGCTGACTGTCGTTATATTTATCTTTGAGAGCCTGGACAGAATTTTTGAGTTTCTGGAGGGAAGATCTGTATGCTGATGCATTGAAAGCGATTGAACCGGCGCCGGAGATGCGTCCGATTTCGCGTGAAGTCTGTTCGTAAGCTGCAAGCTGAGCTTTGAGAGCGTTGATTTTGTCATCAAAAGCTTTGAAGACTTTGGCTGAATTGCCGCTCTTGAGATCGTTGACATTGATGGGGACACCGATGAGTTTGCCTGAACGGACGAGTGAGTTGAGTACTGCATCGCGGCGTGCTTTGAAAAGAGCGGCTTGAGCTGCAACATTTTTTGCGGCATTTTCACTGGATTCAATGGTGGTTATATCAGAGAACTTGGGAGCTTTGGCTCCGGCTTCCACGATTTTTGAAACTTCTACGAGAGTTGAAGCGAGGTTGTCGCGCTGTTTGACGAGTCTGGCTGCGCTTGAATTGAGTTTTTCGAGTTGTTCGGCGAGGTTTTTGTGATTTGTGTGATGGAGGATTTCCGGAGTGAGTTCATCGGCGACTTTGGTGCCGCTGTTTTTGTCGAGTTCGGCTGCGGTTTTATTGATATTGGTAGTAAGAGTTTCCCACCCGTTGATCAGAATCACTCTTTTTTCATAAAGGAAGAATGATGATACAGCCAGTGCGATTGCCAGAAGCAGAATAATGATACTCAAAATAATATTGGTAACTTTCATGAAAAAAACCTCTTTTTGTTAAAATTAGTTTAAAAAACAATAAATATAATAAAACTTACCACATAATGTTGATAAATTCAAATTCTTTTTCGTTAAAAAACAGTTTTTTTTGCGTTTTTTTTGTATTTTTCAAAAATATACACATTTTTTATTTTGGAGTGTTATGATTTTTTGGACTTTTTTTGAAAAATAATTTGCAATTTCCGGAAACGGTGTTATATTTGTGTCTTACATTCCATATCGAATTTGAAAAAATGAAAATCATATAAATTAAAAGAGGTGATATTATGGCACATAAAAAAGGACAATCCAGCAGCCGTAACGGTCGTGACAGTAATCCGAAATTCTTGGGCGTAAAAGCTTTTGGCGGTGAATGCGTTTCCGCCGGTTCTATCATCGTTCGTCAGCGCGGCACTAAGTTTCATCCCGGAAAAAATGTCGGCTGCGGCCGCGATTTCACTTTGTTCGCTCTCTGCGACGGTACTGTCGAATTCAAAAAGAGCGCACGCACAGTCAATGTCATTCCCTGCTGCTGACGCGCAGAGTATTGTCAGACGGATTCCCGTCAACTGTTAAGAAAAAGACCCGAGGTGATGTTATCGCTTCGGGTTTTTTGTTGGAAAGGAGTTGTAAATGTTTGTAGATAAAGCTGATATTACAGTCGCCGGAGGTAGAGGTGGTAATGGCTGCTGCAGTTTTCACCGTGAAAAATATATTCCTCTCGGCGGGCCTGACGGCGGTGATGGGGGCGACGGCGGCGATGTCGTTCTGGTCGCCTCAAAAAATGAGCAGAGTTTGCAGGACTTGGTTTATAATCGTCATTATGCAGCAAAAAACGGTCCTCACGGCAAAGGCAGCAATATGCACGGACGCAGAGGCGAAGATACTTTTGTCAAAGTCCCTGTCGGCACGGTAGTTACGGACGGCGATACCGGCGAATTCATCGTTGACATGACCGAAGACGGCATGAAATTTGTCATTGCCAAAGGCGGCA
>JAZSRU010000048.1:0-2218 GCA_045538635.1 Victivallaceae bacterium | reverse complement strand
TGCAGTGCAGGCAGCTGTACTTTTTCTCAAACTTCCCACTATTCTCAATCCTCTCAAACTTCTCATTTTATGCGGCACGCTCCTGTCCTCGCGGCGCTAACCGCGCTATTGTTACTCCGTGAGAGCTTATATACTTTATTCAAAAAGTCCCCTTTTCTTTTTTGAAAAGGTGGAGGGTCTTAGGGAGGAGGAAAAACCATCTTTTCTTTCAGAAAAGAATCTTTTAATCAAGAAAAAAGTTTTTCCGCTTCCCTGAATAACTTCCGATGATCTATATTATATTATTTTGCAACAGTCCAGTATTTGTTGTTGGTTTTGAAAGTTTTTTCATCAATAGCTTCAACGCTG
Source organism: Victivallaceae bacterium (assembly GCA_045538635.1). Taxonomy (GTDB): domain Bacteria; phylum Verrucomicrobiota; class Lentisphaeria; order Victivallales; family Victivallaceae; genus RGIG5270. The sequence continues at coordinate 1,870 of JAZSRU010000048.1, read as the reverse complement.
CCGTCGATTTTGCCGACATTGACTTTGTCTTCATGGCGCAAATATGCTTCGCCCCAGCCCTTGCCTGTTGCGGAAACTCTTTTTTCTACAAAAGTCGGAGTTCCGGTGATTTTGATTCCGGCAGGATTTGCATCGGCAAGATAAATAAGTGAAGGATTCATTTGGTCAACAGTAAGGCTCAAACCTTTGCCTTTTGTTATGAATGCACGGCTGACGGAGTATGAAATATTGGTGACAACCGGTTCATCGGGACAGAAAAAGACTTTTGATTTGGGATTGATATAAGATTTTTTGCCCATGATTGAGCCGCCTTTGACGCGTTTTCTGCCGATGATATAAGCATTCCAGCTCAAACTGTCAAAATTACCGGGAACTATGTATCCTTTGTAATCATTGGCGTATGCAAGTGCCGCCGCCATAATTTGTTTCTGGTTGTTTTTGCATGAAGCCTCTTCCGCCGCTGCTTGAGCTTTAGCAATCACCGGCATTGCTGCAGCACCGAAAATTGCAATGACAATAATAATCAATAACAACTCAAACATTGAAAATTTTTTACGATTCATTTTTCCTCCTTTTTTAGAGTTGATAACAATAATTTTCCTCACCTTACGTATTATACCATATTTTTCTATATATAGCAATAGCAAAAATTCTTAAAATATATCTGATATTCCCAAAAATCAATTTGCAAAAAACAAAATTATCATGTATATTGAAATTACAGGAAAATTCAATGACTCAAAAAATGAAAGCCGTTTCATGTACAAAACAGAAAAACTAAATGTCACAACCTTCGGCAGTTACAAACATTTGCAGGGGGAAAACGACAATATTAAAATCTGTTTCACCGACAGTAACCGTGCAGAAGCTCAGCAAAACGGCATATACAAAAAACATACCCATATCGTTTATGAAGCAATAATTATCGAACACGGAATTTATAAATGTACAGTCAACGATATTCCGCTGAAACTCAATGAGTGGGACATGATTATAATTCAGCCGGGACAAAGCCATGAAGATATTCACAAAAAAGGAATTGTCTGGTACACCTTTCACTTTTATATAAACTCTGATGACAATATGAATATCCTCATTTTTGACAAAAATACCCGACCGCAGGAACAAATCATTCATCTGTCGCAAACAGAAAAAGAGTTTATGCAGACTATGATAAAACTTTTTGAATCTGAATCAAAAGATGACATATACAGCACATACCTCATTCATAATGCTCTCTTCGGGGCGGTCTTCCGCAAAATGATATCTCTTTATCCCACAATACTTCTCAATGAACAATTCAATACCCGACACATGATGCAGCAGCAGGCGGCCAAAATAACCTCCGTTTTTCATCAGAATCTCTCAAAACAGCCGTCGCTTGAAGATTTGTGCAAACTCTGCGCCATGAGCCGCAGTTCTCTGCACCGCACATGTCAGATTTATTTCAATATGCCGCCGCGCAAGGCATTCCTGCATTACAAAATGAATCATATCGTTGAATTTATCAAAAAAAATCAGGATATCAGCATCAAGGAATTAAGCATTATTTTCGGCTTCAAAAATCAATTCCACTTTTCCCGGATGTTCAAACAGGAAACCGGTTGCTATCCAAGCTTACTGCTATTGAAATACAAAAATAAATAATAGCACTGTTTTTTTGCAAAAATTCGGCACCATTTCCCCTTTTTAAGCTCAAAAGTTGACACACACCCCCTTTTTTGAACCCGTTTCAAACGGAAATGTTCAGAAAGGAGGTTATCATGAACATCAAAGAAACCCTCTCCGGAATCGTTCAGTCCGCTGAACTCTCCGATGAGGACCGCAAAACGCTGACCGATTGGCTCGAACAATCCGAACCCGTCTCCGG
>JAZSRU010000084.1:0-10369 GCA_045538635.1 Victivallaceae bacterium | reverse complement strand
ATTGACATTTCAATGTTAAATTTATTACGCATCTGATAAATCCTTTACTTTTTTTGTTGTTTCTATTAAAAAATAAAGGTCAGATGCACTTTTGTCAAGTATTTTTATCTTTCACAAAATTTCGGACAATAACAAAAAATTTGAAATTTATTTTCTTTTGTGCTAACTTATTGAAACAATACTCAAACATTTACAAAAAGGAAAAATTCATGAAATTATCAATGATCGTTTTTATCGTCGTATCCGCATTGCAGATCGTATCTGCAGCTGATGTAGCCCTGGTCAGAAACGGCAAAGCAAAATCAGTTATCGTTGTTGAAAATGAAAACGTTTCAACCAGAAAAGCCGCTGAAGAACTGCAGCAGATGATCAAACAGCGCACCAAAGCTGATATCGCAATAATTTCCGCCAAAGATAAAATCCCGTCAGGCATGATTCCGGTTTATCTCGGACTGTCGCCCCGCACCGCAAAATTGGGAGCCGATACCCAAAAAATACAATATGACGGTTATTTTTTCAAAGCCACTCCGGAATATGTGGTGATCGCCGGACGCGACAAGCCGCAGACCAATGAAGCGTATTACGGGCAAACTTTTGTCTATTGCAACTACCAACATCACTACTATGCATACGGAGAAAAAGGTACGGTCAACGGAGTTTATAAAATTCTTGAAAAATATGCCGGAAACCGGCACTACATGCCCGGCAAACTTGGTGAAGTCGTTCCGGAATCACCTGATTTCATCCTGCCTGTTGCTGAATATACTCAAGCCCCCGCATTCAGTGAAAGATATATTTACGGAATTTATTTCAAAGATGCCTCTCCTGATTATATGAGATGGTATTACCGCATGTGTGCCGGAGGTCAGAATAATCACATCAATCACACTTACCGCAGAATGTTGGGATTTAAAAAATCAAATCCGGAATATTTCGCCCTGATCGATGGCAAGCGCGATTTCAACAACCTCTCCACCGCCAATACTTTCGGCAATCTCTGTATGACCAATAAAGAAGGTATCAAAGCATTTGCCAAACTGGCACAGAACTTTTTTGACAAAAACCCGGATTACAATATTTATCCGGTCGTGCCGCAGGACGGCATGTACAAAATTTGCGAATGCGCCGATTGTCAGAAACTCGCGTCCCCTCACCTCGGACATACAGGACGCTTCTCCAATGCGGTCTTTCACCATGCCGCCGAAATCGCAAAAATCCTCGCAAAAACCCACCCCGGCAAAATGATCGGCGCACTGGCTTATGAAGGCTACCGCATACCTCCGGAAACAGACCTCCCCCCCAATCTCGCCGTCAGAATCTGTTATACCCGCCAATCCCTCCGCACGCCGGAAAATAAAAAAATGGTCGAAGATGCAATCAAAGGGTACAAAAATAAAAATGTCCCCATTCTCGTTTGGACCTATCCTCTCTTCAACCACCGCCCCCCGATGAAAGGTTTGCCGGTTCTCTATCCCGATATCCTGCAGGAAAATATCAGATTCAACCGCGCCAACGGCGTTGTCGGTGAATTCAGCGAATGCGGATACTACGGCGGCAACCACAAAGATATGCATCTGCCCGGTATCGCACATCTCAATGATTATCTCCGCTGTCAGCTGCTCTGGGATCCGGATATGGATGTCCGCGCAGAACTTGAAAAATATTACAAAAATTTTTACGGTCCGGCAGCCAAAGAGATGAAAGAATTCTGGAGTACCGGAGAAAAACTTTTTATGAAATACGGCGAAGCCACTCTTTATACCGTGGCTGATCTCAAAAATTTCGAGGCTGTTCTGGCACGCGCAGCGGCCAAAGCTCCGGCTGATACTGTTTACGGCAAGCGCATCCGTTTGATACAATCTGAAATCAAACCTTATTTCAATACCATGTATCTCCTGCGCGGTAAACAGAAATTTTTCGGAGTTTCATATGTCAGAGAAAATATCCCCATGTCTTATCAATCAGATAATATATGGAAACACGCCCGCGAATACACTCTCAATTTCAAAGACGGCAGAACCGTTCCATCCGCCGAAAATACAAAACTTTTTGCCATTGCCAATAACAAAGGACTCGCTCTGCATATCATCTGCAATGAACCTTCGATGTCAAAACTCATCGTCAATGCCAAAAAACGAGACGATGTTTCATGGGATGACGACTGTCTTGAATTTTTCATCGTCAGCGCAGACCGCAAAGTAAACCGCCATTATTTCGTTTCTCCCAATGGTATTTTCACCGACGGACGCCGCACCAGAGATGTCAATACCGCCGACTGGGCGTGGAACGGCGGCATGACAGTCAAAACTGCAAAAAAACAAAATACAATTTTCTATACACTCTTCATCCCATGGAGCGATATTGAATGTACTTTTGATAACATGCCGGAACTGCTGTTTCAGCTCTACCGCCGCAGAAACAACGGAAATATCAAGCAGGGTGTTTATCAAACAATGTTCCCGTCAGTTGCATTCCACAACTATTCGCCGGAATATTTTGCAAGATTTGAGTTCCTCGGCGATGAAAACCGTTTGAAAAACAGCGGATTTGAAATATCCGGCAGCCAAGGAAAAGCCGCAAACTGGAACGGTCAGGGCGATGTCTGCTCTGACCAAGTTAAAAGCGGCAGAAAAGCATTCAAACTGACCGGCAGAAAAGGTTATGCTCCGTCCATCTATTCAGATAAAATCAATGTCAGAGAAGATTTTGATTATTCCATTACTCTGGACCATCTGGGGGCGGCGGGATATATTTATGCTCTTTTCTATGACTCAAACGGCAAAGTCGTCCCTGAACCCGGCCGTTCATTCTACTGGACAGACAAATCAGATAAATGGCGCACTCTGACATTTCAGGGGCGTGTCCCGGCAAAAGCTGTTTCATGCAGTATTGTTTTACGCAGTTTTGCGGGAGAATGCCGTTTTGACAATGTGGAATTCCGCGGCGGCATGAAATTTACATCCTTGAACAAAAATTTCAGAAACGGCTCCTTTGAGGAACTCGGTCCTGACGGAAAACCCGTCGGCTGGGGCAAAAATGTCAATCTGGAAAGTTCTTCCGCTGCCGATGGCAGAAATGCTGTCCGTGTCCAGGTAAAAAACAATGACAGTCTTTATTCCGACCGTTTTGCAGTAACCGGCGGCAGCGATTATATTGTCAAATTCAAATCCAGAGGCAGTGACGGGTATATTTATATCATCGCTTATGATGCCAAAGGTAAAGCAGTCAAAACTCAATATTTCCATGTCAAAGGCAACGATTCATGGACAGAAAACACCGTAACCGGTCTTCTGCCTGAAAATGCCGTCAAATGCTCTGTCATGGTACGCAATTTTGCCGCCCCCAAAGCAAACGGCTCATGGTTCGATGATATCAGATTTTACAGCAAATAAAGTCCGTAATAAAATCAGAATTGGTACACCATTTCATTGGCAACATCTTTGAAGCCGATTTTGCTGTACAATGATTTTCCCATGCTGGATGCATTGAGAGTAACCTGACTGCAGCCGTGTTTCTTTGCAATTTCAAGCAGATAAAGTACGATTTTGCCGGCGATTCCGCGCCCGCGGTAGTCCGGCAGAGTGTACATATTGAGCAGACAGGCACTTTTGCCGTTCAAAACAGAATAACTCGGCGGATGAATATGAAAACAAATTCCTCCGGTTGCAGCGATCTGACCATCAATCTCTGCTGCAACTCCGAAATAACTTCCATCGGATATTGCCTTGCGGAAATATTCCAGATTATTCTGTCGGAACTCCGCTTCTGATATCTCCAATTTTATACTTTCACGCTCACGGCGCATCGCCATACGCAAATCAGTCAGCAATTCAGCATCATCTGCTGTAATAATTCTTATATTCATAATACTCCTTTTTCATTTAGGATCATTTTATAATACCAAGTCTTTCCATTTTGTATTCACCACTCAAAACATGCGCACACCAATCATCACGATGCGCGAGATACCACAAAACAGTTTTGCGGAGCCCCCCTGCAAAAGTTTCCGCAGCCTTCCAACCCAATTCCCGATATATTTTTCCGCAATCAAGCGCATAACGCAAGTCATGCCCCGGCCGGTCAGGAACAAAAACAATCTGATTTTTATAGGCCCTTCCGTCATTACGCGGCTTCAATTCATCCAGCAGCTCACAAATTTGCTGCACAACTTCAATATTTTTCTTCTCGCAAGCGCCTCCGATATTGTAAGTTTCTCCGGGAATTCCGCGGGTGAGAACCAGATAAAGCGCGCATGCATGATCCTCAACATACAGCCAATCACGCATCTGTCCGCCATCACCATACAACGGCAGCTCCCTGCCCTCAATCGCATGCAGTATCATCAGCGGGATAAGTTTTTCAGGAAATTGATATGGTCCGTAATTATTTGAACTGTTGGTGACGATTGCCGGCAGTTTGAAAGTCCTGTACCATGCCCTGACCAGATGATCTCCGGCAGCCTTGCTCGCGGAATATGGAGAACTCGGAGCATACGGACTTTTTTCATCAAAAGGCTTTGCCGCCCTCCCCGCATCACCGAAAACTTCATCAGTTGACACATGGTGAAAACGGAATACTCTCCTCTCTGCCTCTGAAAGCATATTAAAATACCCTGCTGCCGCTTCAAGCAGCGAATATGTCCCATTGATATTTGTTCTGATAAAATCCCCCGGAGCATCAACGGATCTGTCAACATGGCTTTCTGCCGCAAGATGCATGACATGAGTGGGTTTGAATTCAGCAAAAATACGCTCCATTGCCAACCTGTCACAGATATCCGCTTTTTCAAAACGGAACCTGCCGGAACCAACAGCAGCATGCAATGACTCAAGATTTCCGGCATAGGTAAGTTTATCAACCACACAGACTGAATCCTCCGTGCTGTGTATGATATACCTCACAACTGCAGAACCTATAAAACCGGCGCCGCCTGTAACAATTATCCTGTTTGCCATATAAATATCCTGCTGAAAAATTTAACTTGATGACAATATACAATATTTTGTAATAAATGCAAGCTTTTTGTCAAAAAATCACACTGTTCAGATACAAAAAAAGCGGCATCGGAATAACCGATACCGCTTGAATTGATAACCTTATCAATCTTTTTCCATTTTGACAACGCGTTTTGCCTTGAGCATATAGGGATATGCAGCATTACTTTCGTCTTTGGAAAATTCACCGGTAACTCTGACCTTGCCGGAAACAACGGCAGTATTGTCATTCAGGATGACCTGAATCTTGGCACCTTTGCCGTCGAGGAGATAAGTTTTACCGTTTTCGGCTGCAAATGTACCGGTAAGCTCACCGCTGAAAACTTCAGTTGCAGGGACATAACCGGAATCTGCTTTGAGCTTGCCGTAAGTGATTTTGTGGTCAGGCATGTATGGAGCCATAAACAGCAATACGCCAACTGCAATTGCACCGGAAACAACAGTACACAGCAAACCGATCTTGAACCACTGGAAGAAAGTTATCTGACTGCCGCCGTGTTTTTCAACCATACCCAATGCAACAATATTGGCTGTACTGCCGATCATGGTGATATTACCGCCGAAACAGGCACCGAAAAGCAATGCCCACCAGAGCGGCAAGTCTTTTATGCTTGTTGCCAGCTGTTCAATAACCGGACTGAATGCAGCAACAAAAATAACATTATCAACAAATGCAGAACCGAAACTTGAAACAGTAAAGATAAATGGAACAAGTGTCAATGTTTCTTTACCTGCGATTTTAGAGAAACCGTTTGCCAGAACTTTATCGACTCCGGTGTGTTCCAATGTACCTGCAATAGCAAAAAGCAACATAAAGAATATCAATGTCCACCAGTCAACTTCTTTTTCTACATAGTATCTGGCGCGATCAGGTTTGAGAATCATAACTATTGCAGCACAGATAAGCGGCATGACCAGCAGAACACTGTTCGGAGCCAGTCCGATCAATTCCTCTGTCTGATGATGTGAAGCAATGGCAATAACAGTCAGAACAATCAGAATAAGCCCCTTCATATACGGAACTTTGACCATGGGAGCAATGGACAAACCACGGGCCAAACGGGCTTTCAGATTGACATCAAACTGATCCAGATCTTTGCGGAAATACCACAGAAGAATACCGATGACTGCCAGCAATGAACCCAACATCAGCGGGAATGACCAGAGCATAAAATCACCAAATGAAAGCTGTCCTTTGGTACCGATAAAAATACCGACAGGATTACCCATCATGGTACCGGCACTGCCGATATTTGTTGCGAGAACTGCAATCAGAATATATGGAGTCGGATTGAGTTTCAGACGGTCACATACCTGAAAAATCAATGTTGAAATAAAGATGATTGAAGTAACTTCATCTACCGCACAGGCAAGCAGCGCACTGGCAACAGAGGTCACAAAAATAAATTTGCGCCCGCTCAGATTCGGCATAGATACAATCAACTGGACGATCCATGTGAAAAATCCCAAATCACGCAATGCTCCAACAATAATCATCATACCGACAAGGAACATGATTACTTCAAGCGAAGATGATCTTACAAAAGTCGGAATATCCAACGCCTGACTGAAGATAAGAACTGCCAAACCGATAAAAGCAATGGCAAGACGGAATCCCCAGAAGAACAGAGTTCCGAAAATAATTGAAATAAATACTGCACATGCTGTTGACTGCAATGATGTCATATTGGCTGCATTGCATCCGAACCATACGGCTCCTGATGCTGCCAGCATGATACAGAAACGGCTGATCATAGCACTGATCGACATTTTGGCTGAACTTGATGACTCACTCATAATTCATTAATCCCAGAAAATTTTAGCTGAAAAGTTTTTCAAAGTAACGACACCTGCCGGTTTATTGTCGGCATCAACGATGATGAGCTGCGACAATTTGTTCTGCAGAAATATTTTTGCCAATTCTACGGCAGGATCTCCGACTTTGGCGCTGAGAAATTCTTCACGCATGACATCGGCGACTTTGGTTTCATCGGCAGTTTTGAGCATATCTGAAAACGGCTGCAATTCGTAAATAGGCGAAAGGTCTTCCAGCCACAGCAGATGTTCAGGCAAACTGTATTGAAAAAGATCAGAAAGCGACAGAACTCCGCGGAGATCTCCGGCATTGTCAACAACAGGCAATTCCTCGCTGCGGGTAACAGCAAATTTTTTGACAGCGTCAAGAATTGAATCTGCCTCCTGAAGCATATCGGGGAATTGTTCCATCAGATCGCCGGCCTTGAGATAGTCGGGAATAACAGTTTTGCCTTCAGAGAAATAATCCATAACATCCTGGGCAGATGCCATATTGGCAATCTTTTCGGTAACTCCTTCTGCGCTGAATTCAGTTGCCAATGCTGAAAGCACCTGAACATGCAGATTGGGATTATCAACCGGAGTGAGCAAAAGGATCATAACCTTTGCTTTGTCTTCAGTTCCGAAATTGCAGCCTGCAGGAATACATCCGATTGCGGTCATAGGTTCGGCAAGCCCCGGAATACGGGCGTGCGGAATGGCAAGCCCCGGAGCTACCATAGTGGGAAACAGAGCTTCGCGGCTTTCAACCTCACGGCGGGTATAATCGATGTCGAGTTCAGGTGAATGGCGTTTCAGAAGCGTGATGAGTTTTTCAAGTACGACTTTTCCGTCATCCTCTTGGACACCGCACACAATGTTATTTGCCTGCAAAAAATTGCAGAATGTACGACGTTGTTTTTTCATTTTCTTCACCTTTCATGGATTTTTTCGAAAAAAGATATCTTATAATATACACCATTTAAAAAAATTAGCAAATTTTTTTCGCCTTTTTTATGCTTTTTATCTGCTGTACATTTTTTTAAAAAATGTATTTCTGACCGCTTGAATTTTCACAGGATACAAGATATATTTATGAAAAAAATAAAGGATATCACGATGACTATTTCTATTGATTTCAATAATAAAACGGAACGCTTTATCAAGCCTGTTCACGGAGTAAACAACAGTCCGATTTCACTTTATGATTTGCCAACAGGATTCAAAGAAGCCGGAATACCATTCACCCGTCTGCATGATACATCTTTTGCTTACGGCGGCAGCGTTTATGTGGATATTCCCAATATTTTTCCGGATTTCAATGCTGATGAAAATGATCCATCATCCTACAGTTTTGAATTTACTGATGCCTATTTCAAAAATCTGACAGCCACCGGCACAAAAATATTTTACCGGCTCGGAGTCACCATAGAAAACAATTACCGCATAAAAGCGTTCCATATCGCCCCCCCAGCCGACTTTGCCAAATGGGCACGAATCTGCGAACACATCATCCGCCACTACAATGAAGGCTGGGCAGACGGATTCCATTACAATATAGAATACTGGGAAATCTGGAACGAACCGGAAAATCCACCAATGTGGTCAGGCTCCAAAGAACAGTTTTTTGAACTCTACAAAACAGCAGCTATTCATTTAAAAAAATGCTTTCCGGATATCAAATTCGGCGGCTATGCCTCCTGCGGATTCTATGCTGTAACTCAAAAAGAATGCAGTGATTTCTATAAAAGTTTCATAACCTGGGCGGAAGATTTCTGCAAATTTGTCAACCATGAAAAACTCCCTCTTAATTTTTTCTCATGGCACCGCTATTTCAACGATCCGGATGTACTTATTGCAGAAGCCGAATACGCCCGCAATATGCTTGACAGAAACAATTTGCAACACACCGAAAGCATTTTCAACGAATGGAATTACTGCAACGGCAAAGGTTCAAGATCATGGGACGATATGAAATCTGTCGAAGGGGCCTCAAAAATCGCCCATACTTTCATTCTGCTCCAGAATCTTCCGGTTGATAAAGCCATGTATTACGATGCCACACCAACCAGAAGTTACTGCGGATTGTATTATTTTCCGAGCCAGACTGTAACTCCGGCATATTATTCGTTCATGGCTTTCAACTCTCTTTACAAGCTGAAGAATGAAGTATCTTCATCTTCTTCCGACAAAAAAATCAGAGTGCTTGCCGCCGCAAACGGAAATTCTGCCGCCGCACTCATAACCAATTCTTCAGCAAAATCAATAAATGTCAGTTTTGATATAAAAAATGCCCCCGGTACTGCCAATGTAAAAATAATTGATAAACGACATACTTTCAAAGATATCTCTTTTGCAAATGATTTCAAAATGCCGCCCTATTCAGTACTGCTGCTTGAATTCAACAGCCAAAACAGCGAAAAAATATCTCAACAGCAAAACAGAACAAACTTTGCCGGATTGGACAACTCTGCAAAAAATGAAAATCATTCCTGATTTTCATTCTCCACGCTTGCTTTTTTGTTTTTCAGCATTTATATTACAGCACTTGAAATGCAATTTTCAACAGAAAGGATTTTTTGATGAAACAATATTTTTCCGATGCGATGTTTCCGGTCAAAGATTTTCCTTTCTCCATAACGCATTATAAACAGGGTATCAAAATGCCGCTCCATACTCACGATTTTATTGAAATGGTATTTGTTACTTCCGGACACACTATCCACAATGTAAATTTTGAAAATGAGAATTATTCCTACGGTTTGATACAGGGGGATTGTTTTGCCATCATGCCGGGCGACATACATTCATACTCCAACAGCAAAAATTTTGTTATTTACAATATTGCTTTTCAACCGCAGCTGCTCGCTTCAGAATTGAATGAATTGAAAAAAATGAACTGCTGGGAACCGCTTTTCAGCAGAAAAATATTTCCGCTCAGCAAGAGATTTCACCTCCCCCCTCACAAAAGAAGTCAGGCAGAAAATTTCCTGCGCAAAATGATGTTTGAATTCAATACACGCAGTGCCGGTTTCAAATTCCGGATAAAACTCGCACTCATGGAACTCTTGTGCATCATTGATGAAGCAAATATCGTTGCATGGCATCCGTACGATGATGACCCGTATTCGGGAATCATGAAAACTCTCGATTTCATGGAACAATCCGAAATACGCCCGTTCAAACTGGCAGAACTTGCCAAAATGGCTGGCATGTCGATTTCTTCATATACAAAAAAATTCCGCAATCTGACCGGACAATCCCCATGCGAATATTATCTCGGCATCAAACTTGAAAAAATACGCAGTGAGCTTTTTTCCACCGATCTGTCCATTACCGAACTTGCCTATAAATACGGTTTCTGTGATACATCATACATGATCCGCCATTTCCGCCGCCGCCACGGAACAACACCACAGGCATACCGCAATATTATCATATCCAAACAGAAATAACTTTTGCCGCATCAATCAACCGCAAACAGTCATATAAAAACATGGCTGCGTACTAAATGTGTACTGATTTTTTATTGCAAGGGGGCTTGCGCCGCCCCCTTGCGACCCCGGCGGGGGATATCCATC
>JAZSRU010000175.1:0-5117 GCA_045538635.1 Victivallaceae bacterium | reverse complement strand
TTTTGTATGCTGTCGCATTAGCATATTCAAAAGTAAAAATATACTTTGAGATTTTGCCAAGGCGATAGCAAATAAAAGGCGATGAAACGCCCTGTATTTTGCTTGCGCAAAATACTATACCCCAAACCCCTCAGTTTTTTTAATTATCAGTCAATGTTTAGCTTATAAATATCATAAAGTTCAAAAAACTTATCCCGGCAATTCCATAATGACAAAATACCTGCCTGACGAATTAAAAATTTTCATTGCCCCGCGCCGGACACCGCTTGATTTAGACATCAGATTTATACTTCATTAAATACTTTTTGCATTTGAAAAATATATATGCAATGCTATTGTATAATACAGAACTTTTTTTGAGGTGAATATGAAAAAAATTTGTGCTTTTTTTATGCTGTTTGCAACGCTTTTTATTCTCTGCGGGGCAGAACCTTTGTGGAAAAATTTATCTGACGGCGGCAAAGGTAAAAAAATATTTTATCTGCCGCAATTCACCGAATTCAAAGAAATTTCCGAACAGGATATGCTCTTTTTCAAAAAAACTCTCTCCCGCGCAGAAAAAGAAAATGCTCTGGCCCTGATAATTGAACTCGATACCCCCGGCGGTAATGTCGAAACCGCACTCAAATACATATCGCTTTTTGCCCGGAAAACCGTCCCGATCGTCGTTTATCTCAACCCTCACGGCATATCCGCCGGCATGATAATAGCTCTCGGCGCAGACCGCATCGCCATCAATCCGCTCGGCGTGATAGGAGATGCCATGCCCATACAGCAGCTTGGCGGCAAAATACGCCCCATTGCCGATAAACCAAAACAAACTCCTCCGGTCCCGCAAGCAGAAAAAGACAAAAAACTTCCCGATTCCGCTCAAAAGAAATCCGCTGAAACCGATAAAGCTCTGCTGGAACAATTCATAAAAGAACTCAAAGAATACAACAACAAAAATCAATCAGCCGAAGAACAGGCACTCGCCGACCAGAAATTCCTTACCGTTTTTTACAAAATAATGGAAATGCTGGCATTAAAAAACAACCGTCCGGCAAAAATCGTCCGTGCGGCCTGCGATCCTTATATTGAACTGGACAAAAACAAGGACGGAATAGAACACAAATCCGGTTCCCCCCTCACCCTGAGTGCATCCGAAGCGCACAGACTCGGCATCGTTGATTTCATTGCCAAAGACAGACATGAACTCGCAGCTGCACTCGGCGCTCCCGATGCCGAAATAGTTGAAATCACAAAAAATGCATGGGAACAAATCGTTTCTTTGCTGGCACATCCGATCCTGTCCGGCATTCTTCTAACGCTCGGCTTGATCGGCATTTTCATTGAAATACGAACTCCAGGCTTCGGAGTTTCCGGCACATTGGGCTTGCTGTTTATCGTAATGTTTTTCATGGGGCATATTGCCTCCGGTGCATCAGAATGGGGACCGATGGTGGTATTTTTCATCGGGCTGATTTTGATACTGCTGGAAATATTCCTGATTCCGGGATTCGGAATCGTCGGCATCCTCGGAGGCGGCTGTGTATTTTACGCCCTTTTAAGTGCATTCGGCAGCGGCAATCTAACCAATGGGTTGCGGGTAATTGTATTTTCATTGCTGGCAGTCATTGTCATTTGCATTCTGCTTTACACCTATGTACTGCCGAAAAGCAAATTTTTCGGACGCTTCACCCTGAATGAAACCTCGGGCAATATCGCGCACATGAACACTGCGGCGGTCGCCTTTTCCCCGGCAGTCGGGATGCAGGGCATCAGCATTTCCCAACTCAAACCGACCGGCAAAGTTCAATTCAATGAACATATTATCGACGGGCGCAGTTTTGACGGTTCCGTTATTCCCCCCGACACAACTGTTGTAATTGTCAAACTGAATTCATTTGATGTTGAAGTCAAACCGGTTCATAATGCATAAATTATTTTGAATATCTGGACAATATTTTCAAATATTCCCGGATAATCTCTGCAGGCAGATTGGCATTTATAAATTTGCCGTTGATGTCATATTTCTGCATCACACCGTAAGCTGTCTGGGCAAATACATTCCCCTGATAGATTATCGCAGTTTCAATATAACTTGACGAAATTGCAAACGGACGGCCGCCTGCTTCATAAAGATTTTTACCGGTTGAATAATCCTTTACCGGATTGACACAGCCGAGGACATCCTGCAATACAGTTGCAGAAACATCCATGCCGCTGGTGATATAAGTCACCTCCCCTGCCGGACGGTCCATGCCGCAGACAAGCAGCGGACTCATAGTCTGATACCGGGCAAAATTACTATTATGTCCCCAGTTTTTCATTTCACTTTCCGATGCCTCATTGCCATGGTCGGAAGTAAACACCAGCACAGTATCTTCAGCGAGGCGTTTTCTGATATTGATGCGTTCAAAAAATTTACTCAAAGTTTCATCCATATACAAAGCGGCATTCTTCATCAGATTTATGGCATCTTTTTTGGTTTTCTCATCATTTCCGAGTGTCAGGAAATTCATTTTACGCATATCAGTCGGAAATTTAAACTCAAAATCATCCGGCACGCTGCTGCCATGCACAGCATCCAAAAACATAAAGAGAAAATAAGGTTTTTCACTTTTGCGTTCCACAAGGAATTTTTCACTTTTTTGAATCGTTACAGTATCGCGGGCAATTTTACTGCCGCCGGGCTGCTGCAATTCAAGATCTTTGACATTGGCAAAAACCGTACGGTTGAATGGCGGCGACATCAATGTACTTCCGGAATAAACTTTGACCTCATAGCCAAGTTCAAGCAAGGAATCAATCATTGCCGCACCGACACCGGAGCGCAGAGCCTGATCAAAATAATTGCCGGGAATACCATAAAAAAGACTGAAAATTCCGGTTTTTGTGCAATTTCCTCCTGAAAAATGATTACGGAAAAAAGTTCCTCCCGCTTCTTTGCCCAAGCTGCTCATATACGGCATTATTTCCGGAGTCAACATATCCGCACGCAAGCTGTCAACGACAACGAAAATAATATTTTTCCGCTTCGGCATTTCCTTAAACTGCAGCTTATTCAAAGGATATTTCATAACTTTCCCGGCAGCAGCAGTAATTTTGCGTGCCGGCTTGTAACCTCTGCGCATAAAAACCCTTGTTGCCGTCATTGCATATTTCAAAGGCAGCGCATCCGTACGCAGCAGAATTTCACCGTCCCCATTGAACGCCGCCCACGCATGAAGCGCATTGAAGCTCAAAAATGACAGCAGAACAACTGCAAACCAACTGCCGCATATTATCGGCAAACTGAATTTTCTGACAACCTTGAAGAGAAAAAATTCTCCGGTGTAAATCAGTGCAAGTATCACAACTATCATCAATATCATAACTGCCGGAAATTCAACCAGTTCAAACGCCGCCGGAGAAAAAAACAATCCCAACATCGGAATATTGATATAAAAACGGTACAGCACATATACCACAACATCAGAAAAAAGCAGAAATAACAACAATCCCCCCACTGCTACCGCCATGATACTGCAAAACTTCCTGTTGATAAAACGGAATATCTGCAGCAGTATATAAAATCCAAACGAAAATGCTCCCAGATGTCCGACTGCAAATATCGTTGAATAAAAAACCCCGTACAAACTGCCATCAGGTAAATTGATATACTGCAAATAAATAATTGAAAGCAGCATCCATACAATACCATTCAAAAATGCATACTGCATAAGCGGAATGAAATCATATTTGCGGGCGCACTCCCCGATCATTGCAAGAATCTTACGAATCATTATCATTCTCCTGTATATAAAAAAACTCCGCTGAAAGAGCAGCGGAGTTAAATTGTTATTGTCTTAATTAACCCGGTGCATGAAATCACTCTGCAGCATAATACCGGTTCCTTTGGCAACCGCATTCAGCGGCTCCTCTGCCACATTTGTATTAAGTCCGGTCTTTTCAGTCAGCAGACGATCAAGTCCGGCAAGCAGCGCACCGCCGCCTGCCAGCATGATACCGCGGTCAATCAAATCCGCCGCCAGATCGGGCGGACAGAGTTCCAAAGTTCCATGCACCGCTTCAATAATCGAAGTTACAGGTTCCTGCAATGCATTGCGGATATCTTTGGCGGAAACCTTAACAGTTTTCGGCACGCGGGTAACAATATCCAAACCTTTGACTTCAAGAGTTTCCTCATCCTTGATGGGATAAGCACTGCCGATCTGAATTTTAATTTTTTCAGCAGTAAGTTCACCAATCATGAGGTTGTAAAATTTCTTCATGTGGTTAATGATGGCAAGGTCGAGTTCATCGCCGCCTACGCGGACACTTTTGGCACTGACAATGCCGGAAAGAGAAATAACTGCGACTTCAGTAGTACCGCCGCCGATATCAACAATCATGCTTCCGGCGGGATCAGCAACCGGCAGACCAACCCCGACAGCAGCAGCCATAGGTTCTTCAATGAGCATAACATCTCCGGCACCGGCATGTTTTGCGCTGTCTTTGACCGCGCGTTTTTCGACCTCGGTGATACCGGATGGGACAGCAATAAGAATAGAAGGATGCAAAACTCGCTGACGCCATGGCACGATACGGATGGCTTTCTCGATAAAAGAACTGAGCATGGCTTCGGTGATATAGAAATCAGCGATCACGCCATTTTTCATTGGTCTGATAGCTTCGATATTGATTGGTGTTTTACCGAGCATATCTTTGGCTTCCTTGCCAACCGCGAGAACCTGTCTTGTGGTCTTGTTGATAGCGACGACTGACGGTTCATTGAGAACGATTCCCTTGTCTTTCACGAAGACAAGACAATTGGCAGTTCCCAGGTCGATACCGATATCAGCAGAAAGAATTTTTGCAATTTTTTGAGAAACCATGATTAAAGTACCCTTCTGTGTAAATGTATAATCTTAATAATATTATATAAGCATTTATGCAAAAAATCAAATGCGGAACGCAAGAAAAATGCAAAAAATATCATTTTTGTTAAAAAAAGTTATTGTCCGAAATTTTGTGAAAGATAAAAATACTTGACAAAAGTGCATCTGACCTTTATTTTTTAATAGAAACAACAAAAAAAGTAAAGGATTTATCAGATGCGTAATAAATTTAACATTGAAATGTCAATTTGTCAA
>JAZSRU010000096.1:0-2641 GCA_045538635.1 Victivallaceae bacterium | reverse complement strand
TTTGGATCATGCTATGCGGGAATCCAACCGGGCGTGGCGGTTCAATCCGGAAAATATGGATGCTTATTGGGGGGGCGGCAATCGTCATGGGATTACACGCCGAAAAAGCCAAAACCATCGCCGAAGCCAAAAGTTTTATTGAAAACTCACTGAAATTGTTTGAGCTTGCCCGCAAATATCTTTCTGGCGACATTATCGTAAAAGAAAATTTTCAATTGGACTATGCGGCATCATTCTATGTGGCAGGACAAATTTTACTCAAGTCAGATAAAAAATCCGCCGAAAAATATTTCCTTGAAGCTGAAAAAATATGGTTGCCGTTTCTTAACAACCGCGATATGAAAAAGCAGCGTGATGCTCTGGTCTATTACCGCACTTGCTGGCACTTGACCAAACTTTACCGTGACTGGGGCAAACAGGAATTGTATAAAAAATATCTGAATATTCTGCCTGCGGCACTTCGGAAAGGATTGTAAAGATCAATGAAAAAAGATGATTTTTTCTCTCAATACCAATACGATTACGAATTGGATGCCAGATTAAAAAATCGGCAAGAGCGGATGCTGCATCATTGGAATAAGGTACTGATATTCAGCGTGGCTGCTTTCGCCATTCCGCTCTTTTTCGGTAAAATTGATCTATCAGCCATTATTTTTCTGATCGGCTTCGGAATTTTTGTGTTATGCGCAGCAATATATATTTTTACTCAAACAATGATACGGCCGTGCTGTAAGAAGTGCGGCAAACGGATGTTGAAAAAATACATATCTACCGGATACGGCGAAAAACTTTATTTTCATTGCCCCGATTGCCGTATTTATTCAGATGCACACATCCGCTGGGATTAAAAACTTATTTACTGAAAAGTTTTTTGATTTTGGTCCACAAATTCTCGTAAATGATTTCTTCCCACTCAAAATCTCGCAGATATTCACCATCACCGCGATAGTAGGAAATAAAAGCAGCTTTGATTTTTTCCTGATCGACCGGAGAAGCGGCTACCCGATAATTTCTGCCGTTGGCTCTGTACTCCAACTCCCCGCCCGAAGTCTGGATAAAATCATCTCCGTTATCCATGACCACAAATTCAACGGTCTGGTCAAATTCTTCCTGTAAAGCAGTTAAAATTTCTTCTTCTGAATGGATTGTTTTTCCGTCAATTTTCATATTTTTTTACTCCTTTTACTGTTTGAAAAATATTTTTTATTGCAAAAATCAGTACGATAAAACCGACAGTAAAAAATAACAGTGGGATAAAACCGATAATCAGCATCGGAAAGTATATTTCCCGGGAGATAACAGATTCAGAAGGATTTTCCGGATTGACCAGACAAGTAATTTCTGCTCCGACCGGATGCCTGTTTACAGCTTCTTGCATCGCTTCTTCGCCGCCATTTGAATATTTATCCAATGAGCGGAAAAAGTCGTATCG
Organism: Victivallaceae bacterium; assembly: GCA_045538635.1. Taxonomy (GTDB): domain Bacteria; phylum Verrucomicrobiota; class Lentisphaeria; order Victivallales; family Victivallaceae; genus RGIG5270. The sequence goes on along the minus strand of JAZSRU010000096.1, from coordinate 1,209 downwards.
TTTCCCGATATATGACTTGCCTTTGTATAGGTACTGAAAATCAATATGAATGGAGTAATCTCTACGGTCGATCCGGGATCTTTGGTGGGATGATTTCGTGGCAAGTTGACTTTTTACAACTGTTGCGGGAGTGGTGACCCAAGATGAACTCTGCATAACCTTTTGAAGCGGCAGATAAAGAAGGAAATAACAACCGCATCCGCCAAGCGCAATAAAGATGACAGCCATCAGCAGCAGTAAAAACGGATTGGCTTTTTTACTTCCCTTCCGTTTTGATTTACGGGCAACGGTATATTCAAATCCCAAGTTGTTCAGAATACTCATAAATCTCCTTTCGTAATTATTTTTTTATATTTCCTGATAACCAGCGATATCACCAAACACGGAATCCCGATAAACAAAAATGCCTCGAGCAATACAGTTGTGTAATTAATATCTCTTGAAATAACAGTGTCCTCCGGATTTTGCGGATTGATCCAACAAAAAATTTTTTTACCCTGCGGATACCGTTTTATGATTTCCTGCATTTGAGTTTTTCCGAATGTACTGTATTGATCCTTGGAACGAAAAAAATCATAGCGATCTCCGATGTAAGTTTTACCATTATATTCGTATTTATAGGCAATTTGTATGGTATAACATTCAGATGTGTTATAATGTGAATGACTGAATGTTGGATCATTCTGTTTTTCAGAGCCAATTTTACTTTTGACAACTGTTGCAGGTACAGATTGCCAATCGGTACTTTTCTGCACTTTTTGCAAGGGCAAATATAATTTAAAATAACTGCAAACACATCCCAGAACTATTGAGAATGTAATAAAACTTATTGTTACAAATTTTGCAAGTTTGAACTCAGATTTGCATTTTTCAGTATTATTTCCAGATATTTTCATAACTTTATTACTCCGCAAAAATATAAAATGATTCCGGCGATAAGCAATAGAAGAGCGTAAAGCGCAACGACTGCAATGAGCCACTGTATCGCTTTTTTTCTGCTGTGTTTTCGGTATATGACAACAAATTGCATTATAAAAGCCGCAGCGGACCAAAGCATGATCCACCATATTGAGCATTGCAGCAAAAGAAAAAACGAAGATTCTGCATACTGCCATGCAAGAGCAATTACAGCAAACGGTACAATAGCGGTTGTGATCCACAGAATTTTATGCCATAATTTCATTGTTTTGTCCCATTTTGCCATGAGCG
>JAZSRU010000013.1:0-4976 GCA_045538635.1 Victivallaceae bacterium | reverse complement strand
TAAGACCGCTTTGGCCTCCGACTTCCAAGCTGGTTTATTACCGCATCACCTTCATATGGTAACCGCTCACGTTCACCGTCAATGTAGACATCGAAAACAGATTCTGCTTTGATGGAGTATTTACAAAAGTCCCAAACCTTTTTTAAAACCTCATTATCGCATTGAAAATCTGAAGCTGCGTCATCCCAATCCGGATAATAGGCAGTCCGTCGAACAGTCACCTCGCCGTAATGACGATTGACCTCAACATACCGGAAAGGCGCGATTTCACCGTCAGTTCCTTCCGGATGTGGATAACGCGGATTGCAACCATAGGCACTTATGAAATCAGGAATTTTAAATTTAATCACATTGCGTCCGATACCACTGCGAATGATATTCTGGATAAAAGTACAATAGTTCCGAGGATGAACTATCCTGCCGTTTTCTGCAATTTCGCCAATGACGATTTCAATATTTTCCTCATAACCAGTTTCAAATTCAATTTCAAGTGTCCCGTAAGCGTTACAACCGAAATCAAAAAACTTGTTAAATTTTACATCTTCCTCTGTAAGAGTTTGAACAACCTTTTGCATTATACATAACCTTGAATAAAACTCTTATGCAGGGAAAATCTCAAGAAAAACAGTCATCGAACCGGATGCTTTCTCAAATGATAATTTGCCGTCTTCCAATATTATTTCTTTTGTAATTCTTTTCAAACCTCCGTCAATATCAATAACGGTCAATTTGAAGTTTTCCTGCTCTTTTTTGATTTCCGGAACATTAAAAACAAGATCGTGTTGATCGACTTTAAAACAACTTGCCAATACTTTTATTGTTCCATCAGCACTTTTTCCCGCCAGAACATCTACGCCATCAGCACCACATCCGGCTTCAATACGCTCAAGTTCCATCACCTGATTGATGAAGTCAAAAGCATAGTACGCACAGTAAGGTTCCGCAAGAGTGGAAAACATAGAGTAATTTGCTCCAGTGCTCGCGGTGTAATAGTGTGTCATGTCGATCGGCTCATTCTGAAATCCGGCAATTACAGAAACTACATACGCCGCAGAATGTGTTCCGGTCATTTCTCCGGCAAGAAATTTCTGACGCTGCAAATCACACTGGCTTCCCCATCCGGCATGATAATGCCATTCGGTAAGATGTATTTCTGTATCCGTAAAACCATATTCATCAAGAGTCGTACGAATTTTTCCGGGAGTCGCTACAACTTTGGCAGGCTTGTCACTGTACTGGTGATAGGTAAAAAAGTCCAGTGGGGCGTTTGCTCTTTGGCAACCTGCAAGAAAATCCCGAAATGCGGCACCGTCTTTGGCATTAAGTTTCGCCATAGACGGACCACCTATTTTCAAATGCGGATAGCGTTTTTTGAGCTGCGAAGCAACATCACAGTAAAATTCAATAAATTCTTCCCATGTTCCGTCCCAAAGAATCGGCAGTTCAGTTTCTGCTTCGTTCCATATCTCCCAATATTCAATATTGTAATGAAAACCGTTCGCCCAGCCATTATTGTAATGTTCTATAATGTGCGAAGCAATTTCAACCCATTTTTTACGGTCGCGCGGAACTTGAGTATGATGAGCATAACCTGAATGGTCAATACTCGGTCCCAAGCGGTACATGATCGTGGTATTACAATCCAGAACATTGGCAAAATAATCATCTGTATCGTAGAAAATATAATTTTCTTCTTTGAAAGGATCTGCATTTTCAAGTGGAAAAATGCAATGCATATCGACCAGCATTTTTCCGGGATTGTTCAGAGGACAATCGTGCATGCGGGTCTGGGGAATATGCAATCTTTTCAAATATTCAGAAACTGTATTTTTTCTGCCCTGGTGAGTTACAGGAGCACCGAGATTCATGCCATGGATTTTTTTGAAAGTTCCCAGCTTATTGGCAGAATTAACTTTAAAATCGATCATTTTATTCTCCGATATAGGGCATTACAGAAACATAATGTAAATTTGTAACAGCTTTTTCCGGAACATTCTCACGGCTGATTTCAAGAAGCATTTCTTTGGAATCAGCTTTAAAAATATATTCCTCATGGTGAAGAATGATCGCATTTGACTTTTTATCATTTACGTCGTAACGGTAACGTTTATTCTGTACAACGCCGTTTATACGGATCTGCAATTCACCGGTGCCGCCGGTTGCAATACGCAAACTGTATTCTTTACCCGGCACAAGATTTTTCATCATCTGGGAGATTCCGGCAGTCTCCTTTCCGGCTTTGAGGCAAAGTACTGTATAAACATCTTTAGTAACATGGAATTGTTTGAGATAGGGTCCGCTGCCTGCTCTGCCAGAAGCGACCTTCCCCTTGACTGTCCATTGTTTGGTACCATCCATGAAAGAAGCATTTTTCAAAATACCGGGAGCAAGTTTGAGACCATATTCAGGCGAAAGAAGTTCAGTTTTTCCTTCAATGACGTAATGTTTAAAAAGTTTCATGATCCAACGGGTGCAAGGCAGATCGGCGTGATTATCACCATAATAATTGATCATACCGAGACCTTTGAATACAGGATTGGTAGCAATCTCCTGCATTTGCATATCCAAAAGTACCCTGAGATCGGTTTCCGGTTCATTATCAACAGTGAAACTTCCGGCAATATTGCTGTTGCAAAGAGAAAGCCCCCAGTATGGATTTATATTGGGACAGATTTTATTCAAATTGACAGCAAAATTTGTCAATTTTGTCTTGATTTGCTCTTGCACCTCTTTCACATCAGTAGAATTATTCGGCAAATAATTTTCCGTAATGACCATGCTGTGGTCGCTTAAATTCATACAGGTAGAGAAAAGTTGTGCACCATACGCAGAATCAGGAAATGAACCGCATACATAAGTGTGAGCATCGCGTCCCTCTGCAACAGGAAGTTGCGATAATCTTTTAATAAAAGTAACTACTGTTTTTTGAGTTGACAATGCAAGTTCATCAATATAGATTCCATCAAACAGTTTCACCCTGGGGCTGGTGCCTGCAAAAACTATTTTCTGTCCATCTTTTGCGTTCATTATTTTGGCGATCGGAGCATGGTGATAGAAGCGATGATGACCGGCTGCGCGAAATTCAGCCATCTCTCCTCTTTTTAAACCGCCGCCGAAAAATGCCATCACATACGGCAGTTGATATTTTTTTACAAAATTCCAATCATGTTTCGGTAATCCTTTCGGATACGGTCCACCGGCAAGCTGATACATGCAAGTTTCTGTAACAGCTGAAAGTGTGATATTGCCATTTCCCTTTTCAACAGTGAGAATATGCTTACCCATCGGAAGACGGACTATATCGCCCGGCTTTACAACTTTTTTGACCCCGTTTATGCGAGCGATCATATTTTCCGGCATACGGAAAAGCACCCAACCGAAACGTGGATTGATAAATTCAGTCTTTGCATTTTCTTTGACATTCAATTCAGCAATGACAGTGTGGAAATTGTTGAGAAATTTTCCATTCGGCATGGTGAACCCGGGCTGTATTTCGATGGGGATATCAAAAGTTTCAGCCCCGACCTTAGCTTTTACTGTATATTTGCCTGCCTGCAAACCACTGAAATCAAGAGTAACAAAACCGTTTGGAGCAATGGAGGCTTTGCGTTTCAGACTGCCTGCGCTGTAATTTACAACGGTCGCATTTTTATCACCGAACCAGCGGCACTGGAGTTTTGCATCGTTGCTTTGGAGTTGATTAAGCCGGGTAAGGGTTACGAGTTTCGGGACCGGTATAATTTTTAAATATGCTGTGCTGCGTTCAAAAGCCTGTTTTGTTGCCGGCTCCACTCTGATATCAGATATTTCAATAGAACCTGATCTGATGTTGTCGATCAAGATGGCAACAGTATAGTATCCTCCTCTTGACTGCATTGCAACAAAAGTATGTTCCAACGCTTTCCAGCCCTGGGTATCCGCAGGAAGAGTAATGAAAGCTTCTTTTGTCCATCCGTTATTACACACGATCAAACGTTGGTTTTTTGCTTTGAAACCATTCGCTTTTACTTTAGCACGTAAATAATATTTTTCTCCCGGTTCAAGAGAAAAAGTCCAGTCCTGACGGATAAGGAACGATTTGGTGTTGCCCTGGAGAATAAAACGGCCGCCATCATTATAACCGCCTGTTGATTTATATTGTACAGAGCCGCGGCCGCTGCGCCAGGAACTGGGAAATGCCCCCATGTAAAGCTCAAGTTTGCCGTTTGACAACAGATCATTATATGTTCCCGGCGTTACAAGTTTATCTGCCGCAGAAAGCGTTGCAGCAAGAAAACAAATAATGGTAATGACAGACAAAAATTTTTTCATAATAATACCAACTCCTTAATTGTGATTAAGACCATAACGAACAATAGATTTATCATAAAAATGATTATTGCGAACGCTGCCGTCAACTGTCGTAAAATTAGCTGTATAGCTGTGCCGTTTACTGATGACAGATATTGCACTGCTTGAATAGTCGGAAGCCGAAGAAAATACCAGATCTGAAGAATCCGCGAGCATTATGCGGTATGATGGAGAAACTATTTTTTTCAAATTGATGACAAGTCCGTTACCGGTTGAATCAGCGGTAAAATAATTTGCGCCATAGTCTGTACAGGCTTTGCCACTTCTCAAATCATAATAACCTCCGAAAGGTGCTGCTGTGGAAACCGGACCGGTCGAAGATGGACAGCAAAGGAAAGGAGCCCCCTTTTTGGATGTTATGACGTTTGAGTACTCATAGCAGAGATTTGAGCCATGAGCACTTGGAATATATCCGCTCGCTTTAAGACACTCCGGCCATGTGGCACTACCGTAATTTGCCAAATTGTCACGGTGATAATTCAACGGAACAGGCATATATTCATTGTTATCCATTGAATATTGAAGAAAAACAGAACCGAGAGTTTTCAGGTTGTTGACGCAACTCGTACATTTCCCCGTTCTCTCGCCTTTTGCAAAGCCGGCAGCAGCAGTGCCGCAAGTATTGC
>JAZSRU010000050.1:0-16836 GCA_045538635.1 Victivallaceae bacterium | reverse complement strand
GGTAGAGTATTTTGTGAACGCAACTTTTTGGCAGATGCGATATGGAGTGCTATTTCCTCTTTCTGATCAGCACGGAGGACAGGGCGCAGTAACGCAGCCGCAGCTTCTGCCTCCTTGCGAGTAGTAACCGGCTTGTCATCTTTGCCGAGAAGCAAAGTACTTTTACTTTTGCCACCAGTTCTGACCTTCAAATAAAAGTGATTACGCTTTTTCTCAATCGTTCCTGTGCCTTTTTCACGATTACCAACGTGTTTTTTCATGTATTGTCCTTCCTGTAGGATTTCTTTTTTTCTGAATCTTTGCGATTCTTCCTGCAAAAAGGTTTATTCGTCAAATATTCGTCCCGCAAAAAACAGGAATTGGGAAAAATCAAGCTCAATTTTCGACAATATATGATTTAACTGTTAACCACTTGGTCCCTGGTTCGAATCCAGGTGCCGGAGCCATTTTTTTTGTAAAAATGCCGGATAGCCTGAATGAAATGAGGGCAATCCACAAAGGGCATTTTACAAAAAAAGCGCAGGAAGATGGATCAGCAGATTGAGAAATCAATCTGCTTTTTTTGTGTCAACAAAAAACGAACCATTCAAATATTTTCTATACGTGATAAAAATTTTATTTTCTTTATTTTCCGACTTGACATCTTTTTTGTATATGCTAAATATATCATATATATTATAAAAAATAATTTAAAAAAACTGAAAAAAAATGCTTTCATCAAACGGACAATTTTTCAAAAAAAAATATTTTATTCAATGAAATGATTGCAAGCAAGCAATGATTCTATGTCAATAAAAGCGTTTTGCAGATCTTCGCTGTGATAACGCTCATACATATTATAGATAAAATCTGTTATCCCGGCATCATCCCACTCCTTCAGAATTTTATCTGCACTGGAGTTTTTGTAAGCTGCGTAATTTTCCAGCAGATAAATGAAAAACACCATTTCTTTGTCAAGTTCATTCATCTCAATCCCTCCTTATATAAAGAGAGTTTCTGGGATCGCCGGTGATTTGTTCACTTTCCCACATATCAAAAACACCAACAGGGCTGAAATCCCACATTGCAAGTTGTGGATTTCTGAGCATACGATATGTTTCTGAGGAAAGAAATCTTCTTAATGCATCTTTCTGGGTATACCCGTATTTGTTACAAATCATGCGGACAACCTCTTTATCGTAGTAATCCAGCATCAAAACCATATCATCTTTTAAATTCATTTTTCAATAACCTCCTGGAATTTCAAAAACTGCAAGGCGGTTTGAGTCTTGAACGTATATTGATCGTGCAGTTTTTGAGGCAGCAACCGCCGCAGAGTTTCTGTAGCGGTATATACTTTTGCAATAAACAACCGTATTACCGGCATTGTTCTATCGTTAGCAACTGGACCTATAACCATATCCCACTTTTGATCGTCAATAGTATTATCCCGGTTGGCGACGACAAAATCCAACCATTTTTTATTTGCCTTTTCAAACTTGAGAATTTTTAACTCTGTAAGCTTTGCTTCATCAAATTCATAAACAGAGATTGTTGGCACACCAGCTCCACGCCGTTCTGCAGTCAATTTAGCCCAGCGTTCAGCCTGCTCAAGACTGGATGACAAATAAAAGCCAGTACCAAAGTCCAGCTTCCGGTCAGATATCAGAATCTGAGGTTTTTGTACAGCCATATTGCTTCCGTGATATAATTTCATATTTCAGCCTTTCTCTTTGATTTTTATCAAAATCAGCAAATAGTTTCACTATATTACCCCGCATCAAAGTCATAAATAATTCCTTACAGTTGCAATAGATACTGATAAAAATCCTCGTATTTCATAACTCTCTATATGTAAAATAATATCAATGATGCCTCTTTAACAACTTGTTAATGAATATTTTATTGCGTTTCCGAGCACATTCCAATAATTCAGAATATGATATTACTTCCATATGGATTGAACCAGAATACCGAGTTGGACCAGCGTATACCTTTTTAGATGGTAGGGTAATATATCACGCCGATACAACTTTTTCAATCTGAAATTCTATTTTTTGTCAACCTATGGTTGACATTGAGGTATAAATAGCTGAACAAAAAATAACATAATCAAATTTTTGCCTGAATTTCAAGAATCAAACCTGCATCTAAAACGCAAGGCACAACGAAGTGTGACTGAGTAACGCAGGCTGTAAGCCGAGTTGATGTGAAACATCATAGCGGTGCAACCGCTGAAACGCAAGGCACATCGAATGGAAACTCCGTCAGATGGAAAGCATGCTGCTGGAAGTCAAAGACTACCGCACCTGCATAAAACTGCAGTAATTCCATAACATAAAAACAGAGCTGCTGCCTTCCCATTCACGTGGTTGCAGCAGCTTTTTTATATGGCTCTGTACTGAACCTTGACTGATTTTTATTATTTTATCAGCAAAGATTTGATATATAACTTATTTTTTGTAAAGGCTCTGTTCCCATTGAAGGGAGATAGTTGTAATATTTTTTCAGGGGGCTGGCTGCGCCCCGGCGTTCCACCCGCCCTTTTATTACGCTGGCGCATTACGCCGATTGCTTTGTCACGGCGTAGCGAAGACGGAGCCCCTGGCAGGGGGATATCCATCCCCATTTTGTAACGCTGACGCGTGGATGTTGTTGGCTGTATGGTGTCAGGCTTTTTTGTGGCGGAATGTTCGTTTTGTCCCTCCTCCATTATGAAAGCGGGTGGAACGCTGAGGAGTGACAAAGCAAATCTTCCGCCACGATTGCCATCCGGGGGAGATTGCCGTTCAGCATAAATGCTTCTCTACTCTCCCCCTATCCCCCTTCTTTTAGTTTTTTAATCCTTAAACTCCCAAAATTCCAGATATACCCACAATGGGAACATAGCGTTTGTAAAAAAGGTACATAAGAGTTTTTTGAAAAAGATGATGGGATGCAGGGGAGAAGAAAAAACTTTTTTGCAAAAAAGTTTTTTCTTCTCCCCCATGCAATAAATCAGTATTCTTTTATAACACAGTCTTTTTGTATTACATTGAACGGAGTTCCTGCGGAGTACTGCCGGTATGGTGCCGCATAACTTTTGTAAAATAATTATGGCACGAATAGCCGCATTTACTGGCGATTTCATGAATCGGGATATCGGTTTCCTTAATGTAATACATAGCTTCCTGCAAACGACGGCTGGCGATATATTCAACAATCGTAACTTTAAAAGTATCGGAAAAATTCCGGCTCAAAACCGAACGGTTCATCTGCATTAAATCTGCAATACTCTGAACATTCAGTTCCGGATTGGAGAAATTTTCATCAATGATATTTTTGACCTGTTCCATCTGTTCAATTCTGATAACATTATCAAATTTATTCTGCGCAGCATTCAGCAATATTTCAAAACCTGCCGCAAGGTTATTCATCTGCGCCTCAAGCGTCGGACGCCCGATGTTCAAAGTCAATTTATTGAAAAGATGATGAGGACACGGCCCGCTGAAATTCACTCCTGTTTTCAAATTCAACCCGTCAAAAACAGTCCCCGCATCCCGCCCGTCCCATGCCATCCAGCGGTAACGGAAAACTTCACCGTAACAAGAAATTTCATGAACCGATCCTGCCGGATAGTACCACACCTGATCCGGACGCAGATAATGATATCTGCCTTCATAAAAAAAACTTCCGCACCCCTCGATACACCAGAAAATTTCAGGAAATTCAACTTTTTTTACCAGTTCTTTCGCATTTTTCAACAACCGGAAATCCCCTACTGAACGGACAAAATAGCTGGTATTCATTTTGTATGCGGCAAAATGAAAATCCCGGTAAGTTTTCCTCATGAACAAAATTCCTCTCTTTTTGTCACAAAATTACCATTTACAATTTATAACTGTTGTTGTATATTATAAACAGACAATTTTTATGTTTTTTCTATAATAAAATAACTGCGGCAAGCAAACTTGTCAAATCTTCAACTGAAAAAAACAGGGAAAATATTTCATGCTTTTTGCCGTTGAATATCCAAAAATGAACAAATGCAACTGCAGCAGTTTTACAGGACGGTATTTTTGACAGCTCTGCTTTTAAAGAAAGGTTTTGTAAAATGAGTATTGAAAGGTTTAATGAACTGCGGTACGGCATGTTCATCCACTGGGGTGTTTATTCCGTTTTCGGCGGAGAATACAAAGGAATGACCGTCCCGTGGGTTGCAGAATGGATAATGAATAAATTTCATATTCCTGTTGCTGAATACACCGCTGCCGCCGCAAATTTCAATCCCGTCAACTTCAATGCTGACGAATGGGCGAGAAAAGCTTGCGATGCAGGCATGAAATACATCATTTTCACTGCCAAACACCACGACGGATTCTGCATGTTCAAATCAACATACGACAATTACAATATCGTTGACGCAACTCCGTTTAAGCGTGATGTTGTCAGAGAACTTGCAGATGCCTGCCGCAAATACGGACTCAAACTCGGCTGCTATTATTCGCAGGATTTGGACTGGCATGAAGAAGGCGCAACCGGCAATGTATGGGATTTCAAAGCTGAAAACAAAACTCCTGAAGCATTTCAGAAATATCTTGATACAAAAGTGAAACATCAGCTCCGTGAACTTCTGACAAATTACGGAGAACTGCTCTGTATCTGGTTTGACACGCCTGTGAAAATAACTAAAGAACAGAGTCTTGACCTCAATAATTTTGTCAAATCAATTCAGCCGGACTGTCTCGTCAGCGGCAGAGTCGGTAACGGTATCGGAGACTATATTTCGCTGGGCGACAACCTCCCCGCCGACCGCTGTTATGAACAAGCCGCCGAAGGCATGAATACTATGAATGAAAGCTGGGGGTACAAAAAAGCCGATAAAGAATGGCGCAATCCGACAGAACTTTTTCGCAATCTTGCTCAAATGGTTTCACACAATGCCAACCACCTTATCAATGTCGGACCTCTGCCGGACGGAACATTTCCTGCTGAAGCAGATAAAATCCTTGCTGAACTCGGCAAACTTGCAATTCCCAATATTGAAGCGATAACAGGGGCGCACAGTGCGGCGAAACTTTTTACATGCACGAAAGCATTCCCGTGGGGAGAACTTACTTCAAAAGGCAATAATATTTATCTTTGGATATTCAGAAAAACTTCAGTCATTGACCTTTACGGCATCCGCAACAAAGTTGTAAAAGCTGAAATTCTGAGCAGCGGCGAACCTGTAAAAGTTATTGACGAAAGAGTTGAAGAATACAATTACTGCCGATTGATTTTTGAAGATTTGCCGCCGATTGAAACACCTTTTATCATCAAAGTTGAACTTGACGGCGCACCGCAGGTTTTTGAGCGTATTTACGATGCAGGTTTTACAAGATTTTAATATTAAGTAAAGGAAATAATATGAAATTCGATTTCAATATTTCAAATAATATATCAGGTTATGCGGAAGTTCTGCAAAACGGAATATTTCATATCCGCATTGCACCTCCTGATTGTGCAAATAAAATTTCTGCATTGGACAAATACGGCTATCTGGAAAAACTTCCTGCGGATGAAAATGCAGGCGTTGAACAGAATGATGATATTTTGAAAATAAAAACTGCAGAAGCGGTTCTTTTGATTGATAAAAAAAGCGGCTGTTTTGAGCTTACAGATAAAAACGGCAAAACTTTGCTGAAACAAAAAACTCTCACTTTCAGCAGTAAAAAAGTCAATGCTTCTTTTGATATTTCCAATGATGAAGATTTTGCAGGCTTCGGCGATGTCAGCCGTGAACGGTTTTTCCACCGCGGAGAAAAAATATTCTGTCATATCAGAAATGTGAAAAGTTATATCTGTGTTCCTTTTTTCATGTCAACTGCGAATTACGGCATTTTGCTGAATTCCACTTACAAAAGCATGTTTGACATGGATTCAGGCAAAAATAATACAATTTCAATAACCGATAACGGGGAAGTCTGGGATATCTATTTATTCACCGGCAGAAATTTCAAAGAATTGCTTACTGCATATACATCAGTACCCGGTCGCCCTGCCCTGCCGCCGGTTTGGAGTTTCGGTTTGTGGCACATATGCAACAATATAGCCAATGCCAAAGATGCTGTTGATGACGCATATCATTACCGTGAACATAAAATCCCCTGTGATGTCATCGGTCTTGAACCCGGCTGGATGGAAACGACATACGATTTTTCCACCAAAAAGAAGTGGGACCCGGTAAAATTTCCGCTGATGCTTGAGCCTTTCAAATTCCGAAAACGCACTTTTATAGATGCCATCAAATACGGCATGGGCTATCATTTTGAATTATGGCTCTGCGATGATTACGATTTGACTTATGAGGAAGAACGCCGATGCAGAAAAGATTTTAAACTTGCCGAATCCGAAGTCATCACCGACAATGAAGAATTTGACCAACACCTCGGACACGATGTACGCAATGACAAAATAACCATCCCGGAAGAACCGTGGTTTGAACATTTGAAAAGTTTTGTTGACTGGGGCGCCGACTTTTTCAAAACTGATGCCTCAAATCAAGTCAATAATCACCCCGACAGATTGTACGGCAACGGCATGACCGACGATGAATGTCACAATTTTTATCCATTGATGCTGATGCGTCAAATGTATGAAGGTTTTGCAGCACACACCAATCGCCGCCCATTTATCTTCAATCCATGCGGCTGGACAACTTTCCAGAAATGGGCAGCGACATGGACGGGAGATACCGGCGGCGGTCCGACCACACTTTGCGGCATGTTCAATACCTGTTTTGCCGGACACGGTCTGACAACTAATGATATGGATGCCAATAAAATCGAAGGTATTCACTTCGGATATCTGCTGCCGCTGAGTCAGATAAACAATTATTCTTCATGGAAAATGCCGTGGCTGTGGGGTCCGAAAATAATAGAAATGCATCGTTTTTATTCATCATTGAGATCAAGATTGATACCATATCTGTATTCATGCATGTATAAAACGACTCAAAACGGCATTCCGTTTCTGCTGCCGCCTGCCATGGAATTTCCGGATGATTTGAACTGCCGAAAACTGCTGAATGAACATCTGCTCGGCAATTCATTGCTGGTAAGCTCATTTACCCGTGAAATATACTTCCCGGAAGGTGAATGGAAAGATTACTGGACAGGTGAATATTTGGCAGGCAATCAAAATTGCACCGTTGACTTTCCTGAGAATCGCGGCGGCGGATTGTTTGTCAGAGAGGGCGCAATAATTCCGATGGGGCCGGTAATGCAGTATCGCGGTGAACGCGAAGTCGATGAAATTGAGCTTTATTGTTATCCCGCCGCCGAAACAACACATTTTGATTATTATGAAGATGACGGTATTTCCTTTGATTACAAGCAGGGCAAGTACGCCTTGAGTTCAATAAAACTTGTACGCGATGAAAATTCCATCACTTTGAATTTAAATGTCCACGCCGACAGCCGCGTAAAAAAATGGAGCGCGATTTTTACCGCCAAGTCTGCCCCCAAACGGGTTTTCTCCAATGGAGAAAATGTCGATTTTGAATGGGACAGCAGCCGTCAGGAGATAAAAGTTTCAATTATATATCCCGGAGAAACCCAAATAACATTTTAACAAAATATAATACAATCACCCCCCAACAGAAAGGATAAAAAAATGAAAAAATCTTTCACACTGATCGAACTTCTTGTCGTCATCGCAATCATTGCGATCCTCGCCGGAATGCTGCTCCCCGCTTTGAATAATGCCAGAGAACGATCCAGAACCTCAAAATGTACCAATAATCTTAAACAGCTCATGGTCGCACAAATCCTTTACATGGATGAAAACAACGGATTCGCTTTTCTCTGTGATATCAACGGTCGTTTTGCCAACTGGATGATGGCGCGCGATTATCTGCCCAAGAAAAATCAGATTGCCGCCTGTCCATCAACATCTCCCGGAAAATACAATACCGCAACAACCAGTGATGACCAGTACACATATATGATGCGTCACCCCAATACAATTCCCGGCGGTTTGCCTGCTTCTGTAAAAGACAGTGCAAAATCATCTTTTGCTTCAATGAACAAAATTGCATTTCCCTCTAAATTTCTCATGTATGCTGATTCTGTAAACACAAGCAATATGAAACAGAACTCTCTGGCTTATATTTACAACTCATCTGCACAAACCAGCGGTTTTTATCTTGCACACAAAAACAGCGGCAATATCGGTTTTCTTGACGGTCATGCAGGTTCAATCAAAAATCATACTGAAGCCTATAATACATTTTTTGCTGAATTTAAAGTCAACGGCAGCAGTGACCAGAAAGGCGGTTTCACATTTTTCTATATCAAAAATTCAGGACAGGCTGTAAAATTCAACAGTTCAGGTACTGTCAACTGATTTTAAAAGGATAATTATTTATGCGTTTATTAACTTTTTTACTTTTTGCAGGTGTATTTTACGCACTCAATGGCGCATCTTTGAAACTGGCGGAAAACGGCAAAACAGATTATTCGATCGTTTTGCAGAAAAATGCTTCAGATATTGATAAATTTGCCGCAAAAGAACTGGCATTTTTCCTGAAAAAAATCACCGGTGCAGATTTTGCGATTTCCAATGAAAAAAAATCTCCCGCCATTTTCATCGGACATGACAAAGGCGCAAAACTCGCCGATGAAGTCAATATCGTTGAAACATCAGGAAAAGACCTGCTGCTTTACGGCGGCGGTATTCACGGAAATCTGTGGGCTGTATATGAACTTCTGGAAAATCATCTCGGCTGTGTGTTTTTCAACGCTTTCGGAGACTTTTATGCTCCCGAAAAAGCCAATCTCACCATCAATGAAGTAAAAAAAGAGACAAAATACGCATTCCCTGTCCGTGCAGTAATGAATTACTTTTACAAGGACAAAAATCTGGCAAGCACGGCTCTTTACCGCAACCGCCAGAATGTCCTGCTCCATTCATTCAACCATCCCCGTTTCCCCGGCAATGAACCGGGAGTCATCTGCAAATTTGAAACTTATGTCGGCTCTCACAGTTTGTTCCAATTCATTCCGCCGGGTGTCAAAGAGGTCAAAACAGGTCATAATGCCGGAACCGGCATTCTCTCTGCCCTGCCGGAATTGCGTGACAAACGCTACTTTGTTACCAATCCTGAATTTTTCACTATGGATCAAAGCGGCAAACGCGTTCCCAACCGGCAGCTCTGTTTCTCCAATCCGGCACTCCGCAAAGAACTTGAAAAAAATATCCGCATGTATTACGATCTGCAGTTCAAGCGTACAAAAGGTTTGAAGGGGCATATCGAAATTTCATGCAATGATATTGCTTACAAACTCTGCTACTGTCCGGATTGCACCAAGCTGGAAAAAGAATACGGTACTCCCGGCGCAGTTATTCTGCTGGCACTTGCAGATATTGCTTCACGCAACAAAGATATAACTTTCCGTACCCTCGCCTATCAACGCTCTCAAACCCAGCACCCGCCCAAAAAGGAAATCAATATCCCCGACAATCTGATAATAATTTTCGCCCCAATCAACGGAGATTATGCCAATCCTCTGGACAAAGGCAAAGAAAATGCGATTGATTTGAAAGACTTCAATAATTGGTCCAAAATCACAAAAAATATTCTTTTCTGGTATTATCCCTGCCCCTACAACCGCAACCGTGAAATATTTTTCACCGAACCTCCCAACGGACTTGCAAAACGCTTTGCCCGCGACTGGCAGATAATGCACAAAAACGGCATTCTCGGTCCCTATGTAGAACACGATGCAGGCGGTATTGTGCAATTTACCAATTTCTCTGAAATGCAGGGATGGCTCATGCTCAAGCTTGCACAAAATCCCTATGCAGATTTGAATAAACTTATTGAAACTTTCATCAGCAAATATTACGGCAGCGCAGCTCCGGTTGTTCTCAAATATTTCAATTCACTTGCCGCTGAACTTGATAATTTCACTGCTAAAAACGGCAAATGGAACTATCGCACCATTGATGCATCTTATCTCACAAAAGACAATCTCCTCAAATGGGAAAAAATGCTCGATGAAGCAGAAAAACTGGTTACCGGAGAATATGCTTTCCGCGTCCGCCTGCTCCGTGTCGGTCTTGACTGCACTATTATTTCAAAAATCAGTGCCGACAACACAAAACGCATGGAACGGGTCAGAAACACCATGCTGGAAATGCAGAAAAAACGCCCCGTCAATGTTGATTGGAAACGATTCAATGAATGGAGCAGAAATATCGCCGACCGCGGCAAAGAACTCCCCTTGCCTCCCGCCTTCAGCAATATCAAAAACATTGTCGTCATCCCCACCGCTGAACGCGGCCCCACTATCAAAGCTCACAAAGGCGCAAATCTCGGTCGCGCTTTTGTCGAACAGCGCAAAGGTTCTGCTCCCTTCCGCATCGGTCTTTACGACCGCGTCAGCAAAAAACATATCCTTGCCAAAGTATTTGATTCCGGAGCAATCAAAAATGACAGATTTGATTTTTATCTCATCAACACAAAACCTGTAACTCTCACTCCGTCAACGATTTGTTACGGCGGCAGCTGGTATATGAATTACAATATCGGTGCAGCTGCTGTTCAACGCGACAATGCAGAATCTCTGGCGCAGAAATTTTACATCTTTGTTTCTCTCAAAGAAGAAAACAATACCATTTTCAGCGACCGGATATGCCTTGTGCCTGCTGAACAATGCCCGGAAATTCTGCTCGTGCAGCGTCTGCCGGGACAAGTTGATCTGCCTGCGGAAATGTGCGTCAAAGGGATGCTTGATTTTGCTGTTGCCAAAAATAACAAAAATGCAGTCGCTGATCCGGATGCAAATTTCAAACGCGCCCTGCCCGAAAATTGGAACGGTCAAACAGCTTTCCGCGTCGGAATTTATGACACAAAAGCTAAAAAATATAATTCCGTCCGCCTCTTGAAAGCATCAGAAATTCCAGTTGACGGCAAATTTCATTTGGTCAAATTCAATGCCTCTCCAATCAAAGTTACAGCCTCAAGCTCACTTTTCGGCGGTAGATGGGCAATGCTTTTCTTTTTAGGCGCGAAAGCCGATGTCAATACAGATTATACGATTTATATGTCGCTCAAACGCGAGGATAACCGTTTGCTGTGCGACAGGGTGATCATGCTGCCGGCCAAATAAAAAAATCTGCTGCTTACCATTTAAAAGAGTGTTTGCAGCAGTTCCATAAATTTAATTGCAAAAAAATGCTGCTGCAAAACTTTTTTGAGGTTTTGCAGCAGCATATTTTTTGTATCCTCGTATTCCCCACTTTTTTAACTTTTTTGAGCATAAAATCACCGATTTATACCATTCAGTGTGTTTTGTGCCCTGAAAACGATTTTTTCTTTTGTTTTTTCTTATTTTCCGACTTGACATCTTTTTTGTATATGCTAAATTATCATGTATATTATAAAAAATAATTTAAAAAACTGAAAAAAAATGCTTTCACCAAACGGACAATTTTTCAAAAAAAATATTTTATTCAATGAAATGATTGCAAGCAAGCAAGCAAGCAAGCAAGCAAACTGATATATTTTTCATTTATAAAACTTTTAAAGGATTTAAGTATCTCCGGTACTTGAATCCTTTTTTATTTTCCCGAAGCAAAACTTCAACTTTAATATAAATAATCATAAAAAAGGAAAGAAAATGCCTGTTTTCATTTCAAAAAAATTCACTGACGGAGCTGTTTGCAAATTTAATGACACCGAGCTGCTTTATGGCGAAGAAGCATTCTCGTCAATCGCTGATGCTCAAGCATATGTTGGCGGCAACACAGTTATATTGATTGACGATAATATGATTTTATCTGTTGAAGATTCGGCAATTCTCAACACTGCTTATGCAATCAGCAGTACCGGATATTTTGAAGAAGACGCCACCTTTATCATTGGCACACCTGAAACAGAGTTCAGCAATGTCAAAGCAGCAAACAGCATAACAATAAATGATTTACAAAGTAACAGTTTATGTTATGCAATGAATTTTCTTACTGTTACAGTTAATGATACCAATGCTTCAAATCTTGTTTTTGAAAAAGACAATTATTTCACATCCAAAGAAAAAAATCATATTGAAACCCGTTCTTTCTCCCACAACGGTACAATATCTGTCAATAATTCTGTTATTAATGAAATCCGGGAATACCTCAATGTAAACCTGACGAACTCCTCAGTCAATAACATCATCCGCGATACAAGAACTCAGGAAAAATTAAATAGTGAATATACTATCGGCGAAATATACGCCGCAAATGGAACTTTGAACATTACGATAGATGAATCTGCTATTGATGAGAACTATTATATCAATTCAATTTCAGGTTATAATACAGTTAATATAAATGGATGCGAATTTGCAACACTGAGCATCACAGACACCATCATTGGTGGTAAAATAATTTCTTATGATGGTGTCGGTGAATATACTTACAGTACATCAGGTACATTTTCGGCGACAGACAATATATCTTTGAATAATATCAAATATTTTGCAAATGTAACTCTGGATAATATAACAGCCAACAATATCGAAAATGCATTTGATGGTACCGCCTCCCAAAAAGAAAGTGTTAAAAAAATCGGCAAAAATGAAGATGCTTATTATCAGAAAACCATAACATCAACTTATAAAAAAACAGGTGCAATTTCCATTACGAATTCATCTGTCGGGGATATCTATGACTACAAAACTGTTAAATTGCTCAACTCAGACGCAGGAAACATTGATTTAAGCTCAATATCAAAACAAGTTGAAATCAGAACAACTCAAGATAAAAATTTTGAGTATCCGGAAAACACCTCAATCACCCAAACGCTGACTGCCGACGGGGCTCTTACAATCAAACTTGATGAAAATGCTATTAATGATTGCTACACTATCACCTCCATTGAAGGCTATAAAACCGTCAATATATCCGGCTATACAACTGTTGACGGCATCAAAAAAACTGTAACTGTGGGATATATCGAGGGTGGCAACGGCATAATAAGCACAGAATCTGACTCATCAGATGAAATAACAACCAGTATCGCTGCCGGATCAATCACATTGAATGAAAATGCAATTGTAAACGGAAATATAAATGGTTTTAACACCGTATCAATCAATAACTCACAAGTTTTGGCTGTCGATAGAGGTAATAATACAGAAAAAGTAAAAATTGTCCATAAAACTAAAACCATTAAAGATGAAATGAATGCGGATGGTAAGTATACTCTTCATACCACAACCGCAACAAAAACTTATACTCTTGACGGCAAATTGACATTGAGCGGTTCCGCAGCAGATATCTGTAATTATAAAACGATTTCCATCACCAATGGATCAGCCGGTATGATTTCATTAGCTAATATGACCAAAGCAGTTTATGAATGGAACTATGAATATGAAGATGAATATGCCGACAAGACAAGCGACACAGCTTCTTCAATAAAAGAAACTTATACCGCCAACGGCTCATTTACAGCCAAGCTTGATAACAAAGCCAATAACGAAAATTCGTATTCACTCGGTAATATTTCAGGATACAAAACTGTTAACATTTCAGGATATATTGACAAAAATGATCCCGATAACTCTGTATCATACATGCTCACGGGCATTACAGGAGGCAATAAAACAGTTGAAACCAAAAGAAATAACAGTAATACAGTAACCGATACAACATATTCTGCCGCAGGTTCACTAACTCTGAATAATACAACAACCGGCGGCAATGCAGAAGGATTTGCGACTGTAAAAATCTCTAATACCCAAATCGGTGATATTGACAAATTTGCAGACAAAGTAAAATCAACAAAATCAAAAAACAGGAAATCAGAATCTTCCAGCGGTTATTATATAAAGCAAAAAGAAGTCACAGTCACTTATGACAAAAGCGGAACTCTTACCGTTGATAATTCATCTATTGGAAATGCCCAAAATTACAAAACTGTCACTTTAACCAACAGCAGTGCAGCTTCTGTGACCCGGGATACTCTTGATAAATATATTACTTATGAAGATATCTATGATGATTACGAAAGCGACTGGAAACAATTTCTGAAACAATTTTCATCCGACGGCTCATTTACAGCCAAACTTAACAGCAAAGCCAACAAAGAAAATTCGTATTCACTCGGTAATATTTCAGGATACAAAACTGTTAACATTTCAGGATGTCTTGACAAAAATTCTGCTGAAGCTTCCATATTTTACAATGCAGGCGATATTACCGGCGGTAAAAAATATGAAGCTGGAGAGATTAGCAATGGTTCTGAAAGCAGATACAGCGATATGGAGCCTGAAAACACCGCATTCGGCACAATAAAACTCAATGCCGTTCAAGCTAAAAATATAAACAACTATGCTTCTGTATCTATTGCTAACAGCTCTGCCAGTAATATTATCGCTGCCCAATACACCGATTGGGACTCTAATAGGCATTATTACGGTTCAGGAAAAAGATCTAATTCTTATAAATATTCTAATAATGGTGAAACCCAAAAAACTGTAGAAACTTTCAAAGCCGCAGACAAAGTCACCATTGACAACAGTACAATCGACAATATCTACGGATATAAGAAAGTAACTGTCAGCGGCAAATCTGAAATTGCAGGCGATATCAATATCGGTACGGCATACTCCTCCACATTCAACAGAAAAACAACTTATGACCGTGATTGGAATGAATTCAATGTTGTGAGTTATTCCTACAAAAAAACAGCTGGTACTCTGACTGTTTCTGATTCTATTGTAAACAATGTGTCAGGTTATTCAAAAGTCACTGTTACCAATTCCACTATAAATGGTAATGTCACTCTGGATATCCTTAACAAAATAACCGGTTCATTAAATACAAAGAAAAATATTGACAAACTTTCATATGAATACAAAGCATCCGGTTCATTTACCTTTACCGTCAACAAAAAAGCATACGACAACATGTATTACATTCAAAATAATATTTCCGGATATGACAAAGTTTCCATTTCCGGATATACAGATAAAAGTGGTAACAAAAAATCTGTAATTGTAAACGGTAATATATGCGGCGGGACTTATTACAGAGAAGGCTCAATGGAAAATTATATATGGAGCAGTGACTTTATTCCTGCTTCTGCAGATTCAAACGATATTACAAAATATAAAGCCTCCGGCTCAATAACTATTAAAAATAATGTTACTGTCGAAAATATCTACGCATACGACAAAATAACTATTGAAAACAGTACTGTTTCTGGTGGTATTTTAAACAAAAACCCCATTGACTATGCCGGAACGGTTGCTGCTGGAAGTTCTGTCGGATTAACTGACAGCACTGTCACCTCTATAGAGGGATACAAAAAAATCACTCTTAAAAATTCAAATGTATTGTCTATCGTTTCATCCTCAGCTGTCAATGTAAAAAAAGGTATCAGCTCAATATCTTCATACTACACAGAAAACGATATCACCGGAAATCTCAGTATTGATAAAGGCGCAACCCTCAAAGCTGATACAATTACATTGAATAACGGCAAAGCAACCATAAATGGCACTCTGGTTGTTACCTCTGCCTTCTATGCAAAAAGTATCAGCGGCAAAGGTGAAATTGCAGCAACTCAAAGCCTGTATGAAAGCTTTGTAAATGAACTGCCAAACAGCAAAGTCAAATTGGTCAACCTCGGCAATACCGATGTCAATTTCATCAGTTCAACTGCAGAAAAAGCAGATAATACAGCCAAAAAAGCAGCAAAATGGGATTCTCTGGACGACTACAACGGATGGCTCTGCGGCAGCAATGTAGAAAATGGCATCACCGATACCGTTGACTATATCAAATTCAAAGCAGCAGCAACAGGTCAGATCATAATCTCCGGGGCATTCGGAGAATCAGACAAAGTCATTTGCGACAGTTCCACATTGAGCTTCAATGGTTCAGAATGCCGTTTAAATGTTATGGCCGGCACAACATATACAATCGGAATTCAACGCAATGAAGAAAACTCCGTAAGTTATACGATGTCTTTGCTTACTGCATAAAATTAAAGTAAATAATAAAAAAAAGCTGCTGCAAAACCTCAAAAAAGTTTTGCAGCAGCTAATTTTTGTTTTGAAAAACAGGAGGGTCATAAACGGCTGCAATTTGCTTAAAACCCTCCGTTCAGGAGAGAATCAACCAAGTAAACCGGTTCCGATTTTGAGAACGCTGCCCAGCTGATAGACGATCAGCGTAGCAACATAGGCAAGAGCGAACAAAGCTCCGGCTTCAACAAACGCCATCTTCCACGAGTTCAACTCCCGCTTGATGATCGCCAGCGTTGCCAGACACGGAATCGAAAGCAGACAGAAGAGCATTATACAGAATGCTTGCAGCGGTGTATAATGTTTCACCAATTGCGCCCGCAGTCCTTCTGATTCTTCATCAGCTTCACCTTCGGAATAAAGAATACCCATTTGAGCCACAAAAACCTCTTTTGCCGCCAACGCTCCGATAGATGCCGTAGTTATTTTCCAGTCAAAGCCGATGGGAGCAAAGACCGGTTCCAGAGCTTTGCCGACTCTGCCGGAAATGGTATATTCCAGTTTTTCCGAAAGTTGGGCGTTTTCAAGAACAGATGTATCACCGCCATTTTTCTGCACTTCGGTTATTTTACTGTCGTAATCAACAGAAAATTCTTTCTTTTCCGGATAGGTATTGCAAATGTAAAGCACGATACTGAAGTCGGATCGTAGCCATGTCGTTCTGTGAGCCAAGGAGTTGAGTTGCCAATTTGTCTTCCTAAGACCGCCTTGGCCTCCGACTTCATTTTTCTGCACTTCGGTTATTTTACTGTCGTAATCAACAGAAAATTCTTTCTTTTCCGGATAGGTATTGCAAATGTAAAGCACGATACTG